>CBFGNY010000015.1:0-47882 GCA_965650235.1 uncultured Flavobacterium sp.
CAATGCAACAGTTGGTTCCTCTTTCAAAATCACCGATGCTAAAAACCTGATTTTGGACAACGTAGGTTCATCAACACCGATAAAAGGGGTTCCGGTTATCAAAATCGACAACGCTTCGAACATTATGATCAACAACAATTTTCCGTTCAACGCCACCGATATTTTCATCGAAGCAAACGGAAAAGACACCAAAAATATCTTCCTTAAAAACAATGTGTTCAACAATGTGACCACAGTTTTGAAAAAAGGAAAAGACCTGGATAAAAAAGCAATTACGGAATAACGTAATTATTTTCAGGAGCAGAAACATTGGGCATTTTTAGGAAACATCGTCCCGCTTTCCGTTACAATCTTATAAGCCGAACCCCGGCTTATAAGGATTTCCACTGCAATCGGGGCTAAAGGAGAAACATTAGGATTTTTAACAAACAATAAAAAAATCTGTGAAAATCTGCCGAATCTGCGCGCTAGTTTTTCACTCCGAGATTTGCAGATAACTTAACAATGAAATCTTTGGTAAGGATAAAAACATAACAATGAAAAAAATATTCATCATACTAACGCTTTCACTTTTCGCAGTAAGCTATTCCCAGAAAAAGAAAGAAATTTTCCTTTTCACCTCTTTCAGGGAACCCGCTACGGAAGGTTTGTACCTAGCCTACAGTGAAGACGGATACAACTGGAAAGGTTTGGAAGGCTCATTCCTAAAACCAGAAATCGGAGCCAGTAAAATTATGCGTGATCCCTCCATCACAAAAGGCGCAGACGGAACCTATCATATGGTCTGGACAACCGACTGGAAAGGCGGAAACGGTTTTGGATACGCCAGTTCTAAAGATTTGATTCATTGGTCAAAACAGGAATACATACCCGTAATGAAACACGAACCCGAAGTTGTAAACGTGTGGGCACCCGAAATTTTTTATGATGATGTCAAAAAAGAATACATTATTATTTGGGCTTCGACAATCCCATTCCGATTCGAAAAAGGAGTAGAAGACGAGAAAAACAACCACCGAATGTATTACGTAACGACAAAAGATTTCAAAACCTTTTCGGATACCAAATTATACTACGATCCAGGTTTCAGTGTCATCGATTGTGTGATTGTAAAAAAAGGCAAAAAAGATTATGTATTGGTGCTAAAAGACAACACCAGACCAATGCGAAACATAGAAGTTGCTTTCGGAAAATCACCTTTAGGCCCATTCGAAAAAAGATCAAAACCCTTGACCGAATATTTATCAGAAGGGCCAACAGTCGTAAAAGCCGATAAAAACTGGTTGCTGTATTATGACAATTACGGATCGAAAAATTACAAAGCCTTAAGCACATCAGATTTTGTAAAATTTGAAGATGTTTCCTCAAAAATAAAATTGCCCGAAGGACACAAACACGGAACCATTACAACAATTTCCGAAGAAGTTCTAAAAGGATTAATTGAAAAGAAATAATTTATCTTCAACAGACCTAACAGGTTTTCAAAACCTGTTAGGTCTCAGGAGTTATCAAAATAAAAGAATAATGATTGCATTTCAAAACATAAAAACCAATATCGTAACGGCAACAACCATCTTGTTAAGCTGTGTCGCAGTCAATTCGGCGCAAGCCCAAAAAGACACGATTCGATATACAGGCAAAACCCTTTCCAATATCGATTACCACCACGGGCAATTAAGTCCGGCAGTTGGTGTTCACGCAACACAAATTATGCGTGCCAGCCGTGAACATCCTGAAAAATCAGACGGATTTGGCTGGACCTACAACCATCAGCCAATGATGGCATATTGGAATAATACTTTTTACCTGCATTATTTGAGTGACCCGTCAGGAGAACATATTCCGCCGAGCCAGACTTTTATGATGAGTTCGAAAGACGGAATGAACTGGACAAAACCAAAAGTCATTTTTCCGATTTACAGAATTCCGGATGGCTGGAAAAAAGAAGGAGTTGAGGGTGAGGCTAAAAATTTAGACGCCATTATGCACCAGCGAATGGGCTTTTATACGTCTAAAGACAAGCGACTTTTTGCTTTAGCCTATTACGGAATTGCGATGGATAAAAAGGACGATCCCAATGACGGAAAAGGAATTGGGCGCGTGATTCGTGAAATAAAAAAAGACGGCAGCTTTGGAGAAATTTATTTTATTCGATACAATAAAACATGGGATAAATCTAAGTCAGCTTTTCCTTTTTATACCAAATCAAAAGACAAAGGCTTAAAAAAGGCTTGTGAGGAAATCTTGTCTGATCCGCTGATAATGCAGCAATGGGTTGAAGAAGCTGATCGTGATGATGAGTTGATTCCGCTTCAAAAACCGTACAAGGCATTTAGTTACTATCATTTGCCAAACGGAAATGTTGTTGGTTTGTGGAAACATGCTTTGACTTCCATCAGTAAAAATGGGGGAAAATCCTGGGAATATATGCCCTTGAGAGCTCCCGGTTTTGTCAATAGTAATGCAAAAATCTGGGGACAGAAAACTTCAGATAATCGCTATGCAACGCTTTACAATCCTTCTGAATACCGTTGGCCTCTTGCAATTTCCACTTCGGATGATGGTTTAAACTATTCCGATTTATTGTTGGTACATGGAGAAATTAGTCCAATGCGTTACGGTGGAAACTACAAATCGGCCGGTCCGCAATATGTTCGCGGAATAACTGAGAATAATGGTACACCGCCCGATGGAAAATTGTGGGTAAGTTACAGCGTCAACAAAGAAGATATTTGGGTAGCTTCGGTACCTGTTCCTGTGACAAGCGAAGTAAAAGAAAACGCCAATGATGTTTTTAATGATTTGCCAAATGGCGAAGAGTTAAGATTATGGAATACCTATGATTTATCCTGGGCATCCACCAAAATCGAAAAGAAAACAGACGGCAAAAAATGGCTGACCTTAAGAGATCAGGACTTTTTTGACTATTCCCGTGCTGAGCGTGTCATTCCGTTTGCACAAAAAATGGAAGCGACTTTTACAGTTAAGCCAGAGCAAAATAATCATGGATTGTTGCAGGTTGAATTCCAAAACAAGCAAGGATTGCCTGCTATTCGACTGGTATTTGATTCGGATGGAGAAATAAAAGCAAAACATGGGGCACGTTCTGGTGGAGTTGGCAAATATGAAGCAGGAAAAGAATATACGATTACAGTTAAACTGGATGTAACTTCCCGTTCGTACACTGTAAAAGTGAATAACGGAAAAGAAACTAACAAAATATTTTATGCTCCGGTTGATGGAATTTCGCGCATTATGTTCCGCACAGGTGATCAGCGTTACACACCAAATGCCGACACCGAACCGGACACACCAGATTTCACCGACTTACAGGATGCAGGAAAATTAATTCCCGAAGCGGTTTTTAATATTAAATCTTTAACAACGAAAAAGTTATAAAATAGAACGCTGATCAAACGGATTCGCTATTGCGAAGACGCAGATTGACACGGATTTTTTTAGAATTGGTAAATAAAAAATCTGTTTTTTATCCGTGCTTTTACGAAGTAAATCCGTTTCATCCGCGTGCTAATCTCAACAATAAGAAATGAAGAATTTAAAAAACATATTTTTTCTCTTTTTCCTATTAGTAACTTTCATTACTAATGGACAAATTTCTGCTGTGCATTTAAGATGCGAAATGACAGAAAATCCATTGGCTGTAAACACAACTCAACCAAGATTAAGCTGGCAGTTGGTTTCCAAAAAATCAAATGTATCGCAAACAGCGTATCAGATTTTGGTAGCTTCATCACAAGAAAAATTAAACAAAAACGAAGGAGATATCTGGAACAGCGGAAGAGTAATTTCCAATAAAAATCTTCAAATTACTTACAGCGGAACTCCATTAAAAAATGAATCCAAGTATTTCTGGAAAGTAAAAGTCTGGAATCAAAAAGAAAAAGCTTCCAACTGGAGCAAAGCAGCATCGTTCAGAATTGCCCCTTTAACAGCAGCATTAAATCCAATCTGGATTGGAGCGATTACCAAAGCCGACAGTCATTTACCAGAGGGCAGAAATTACCACACTGCCACTTTCAAACGAGAAAAAAAAGCGTCATTAATCAATGCTTCCGATTCGTTGTCCCGCAGAAGTATTATGCTTCGCAAACCATTTTCAGTTAACAAAGAAATAAAAGAAGCTTTAGTTTACATTTCAGGTTTAGGACATTATGTATTAACCATTAACGGAAAGAAAATTGGCAACAGCGAATTTGCCCCTTTGTGGACAGACTACGACAAAACTGTCAATTTCAATACTTATGAATTAACTGCTGAACAACTAAAAAAAGGAGAAAATGTAATTGGCGTCTTATTAGGCAACGGAATGTACAACACGCTTGCCGAGCGCTATTCGAAATTTTATGTAAGTTTTGGTCCGCCGACTTTATTTTTCAAAATGAAAGTCATTTATAAAGACGGTTCAGAAGAGCTTATAAAATCAGATGAAACCTGGAAATACAGTAAAAGCCCAATTATCTACAACAGTATTTTTGGAGGCGAAGATTACAATGCCAATCTGGAGCAAAAAGGCTGGAACGAAAAAGGATTCAATGATAACAATTGGAAAAAAGTAATCGTTCAGGAAGCGCCAAAAGGGGTTTTGAGACCACAGATGACAACACCAATTACAATCCAAAAACAATACGAAGTTGCAACAGCAAAAGAACTGAAACCTAATTTCTATGTATTCAATATGGGGCAAAATCTTTCTGGATTCACCACCATAAAAGTCAAAGGAAAAAAAGGACAAACCGTTCGCGTTTGGGTTGGTGAAAGTTTAAATGAAGACGGAACTGTCGGACAGGGAAAAACCGGAAAACCGTATTATTACGACTATACTTTAAAAGGCGAAGGCGTTGAAGAATGGCAACCGAAATTCAGTTTTTATGGTTTTCAATACGTTCAGATAGAGAATATTAATTACAAAGAAACGAAAGACGGAAATCTGCCAACCTTATTAGATTTGAAATCGAATTTTATCTACAATTCGGCAGGAGAAGCCGGAACTTTTGAATCATCTAATGAAATTTTCAACAAGACACATTTACTGATTAATAACGCCATAAAAAGTAATTTCCAGAGTGTTTTTACCGACTGTCCTCAACGCGAAAAATTGGGATGGCTGGAAGAAATTCATTTAAACGGACCCGGATTATTGTTCAATTATAATCTCGAAAGTTTTATTCCGGCAACAATGCAAAACATTTCGGATTCGCAAAGAGATAATGGTCTGATTCCAACCATCGTTCCCGAATATGTAGTTTTCGGAGGCGATTTTACCGATTCGCCGGAATGGGGAGTGACGGGCGTAATTCTGCCTTGGATGTATTACGAATATTACGGCGACGCTTCGTTAATCGAAAAATATTATCCCGTAATGAAAAAATATGTCGATTATTTAGGAACCAAAGCTACCGATCATATCGTCTCGCACGGATTGGGCGACTGGTACGATTACGGAACGCACGCTGCGGGTTATTCTAAAAACAGCCCGATTGCACTTTCAGCCACTTCTCATTATTTTTATGGAGCAAGTCTGGTAGCAAAAGCGGCGAAATTATTGAACAAAACAGAAGACATTGCGAAGTACGAAAAGCTGACTTCGAATATCAAAAACGCTTTCAACAAGGAATTTTTCAATCCGGAAACGAAACAATACGGAACCAGCAGTCAGTTCAGCAATGCCGTTCCCATTTTTATGGACATCGTAGAACCGCAATACAAACAGGCGGTAATGCAGAATTTACTAAACGACATCAAAGCAAAAGGCGACCGATTAACGACCGGCGATGTTGGAAACCGCTACTTATTTCAGGCGTTGGCACGAAACGGCGAAAACGAAACAATGTACAAAATGAATAATCATTACGATGCACCAGGTTATGGATTTCAGATTAAATTTGGATTAACGACTTTAACCGAACAATGGGATCCGCGCAAAGGCAATTCCTGGAATCACTTTATGATGGGACAAATCGAAGAATGGTTCTATCAAAGTTTAGCCGGAATTGTGCCCGACGATCAAAATCCGGGTTTCAAACATTTCTTTATTCAGCCGGAAATCGTGGGCGATATGACTTTTGTAAAAGCAACTTATAAATCGATTTACGGAAATATTGCTTCGGCCTGGGAAAAGAAGGACGGAAAATTAATCCTGAAAGTGGAGATTCCAGCGAATACTTCAGCGACCATAAAATTGCCAATCGCCAATAATTCCGAAATAAAAGTCAACGGAAAACCGACTAAAGATTTGAAATTAGGTTCAGGTAAATATACAATTGAATGCAAAATATAGAACGCAGATGACACGGATTTACTTCGTAAAAACGCTGATAAAAGCGAATTTTTTAATTTTATAATAAATAAATCCGTTTAAATCCGCGATTTCGCTTTAGCGAATCAGTGTCATCCGCGTGCCAATCAACAATACTAAGATGAAAAATTTAAAAAACATAACTTTTACTTTACTGGTCTCAATCTTCACATTGACGCTTGCAAACGCGCAATGCACATCGGACACGAATTTCAGAAAACCTGTTACAGAAACCATCAAAAACATTGAAACCATTTTCAAAATCACCGTAATTGACGACAGAGGTTTACTAAAAGGAAAAGAACTTGATTACGCTGATTGGCGCATTGAGCAAGGAAATTTAGAAGTTTCCCTAGCGAATGTTTTAGTGCCTTTTGAACTGACGTATTTCAAACAGCCAGACGGAAAATACCAAATCCGAAAATATGAAAACCATAAAGTTTCAGTCGATAAAGGAAAAGAGCGTCTGGATTATTTGACCACTTTATATTCTAATGTTGCCGACTGGGAAAAGCGAAAAAAGGAGTTAAAAGCTTGTATGACTACGTCATTTGGTTTAGACAAGGCGCCCCCAACACCAAAGTCTAAACCACTTTTAACCCCAAAAAGAATTTATAAAGATTACAGCGTCGAGAACATCGCGCTGGAAATTTTGCCGGGCGTATACACAACAGGATCGATTTACAAACCGTACCCGTTAAACAAAAAAGCCGCAATAATCTTAACGCCAGACGGGCATTTCGGCGACGGAAGATACCGAAAAGACGAACAATACCGTTGCGCCATAATGGCAAAAATGGGAGCAATCGTAGTGAGTTACGACCTATTTGCCTGGGGAGAATCTTTGCTTCAGTTTCCCACAGAAACTCATAGAAACAGCATCGCTTCAACCGTTCAGGTCTTGAGCGGAATCCGATTATTGGATTATCTGGCGACCATAAAAAATGCCGATGTTTCCCGAGTAGGCGTTACGGGCGGTTCAGGCGGCGGTTCGCACACGATGTTTCTGGCCGCTTTAGACGATCGAATCACCGTTTCAGCCCCCGTGGTGATGGTCTCTTCGCACTTTTCGGGCGGTTGTCCGTGCGAGAGCGGTCGCGGAATCCACCTTTGTGGCAACGGAACCAACAATGCCGAAATCTCCGCAATGATGGCGCCAAAACCACAGTTGATTGTGTCCGATGGAAAGGACTGGACACTGGCCGTTCCCGAATTGGAGTTCCCCTTCATCCAAAGAACTTACGAATTGTACGGTAAAAAAAATCTCGTAGAAAATGCCCATTTTGCTAACGAAGGGCACGATTTTGGCGTTTCAAAACGTATGGCGCTGTACCCGTTTATGGCGAAATATCTAGGTCTGGATCTGAACAAAGTGAAGAATGAAAAAGGCGAAATCGACGAATCGACTTGTGTGATTGAGCCTTATGAAAAACTATATGTCTTTGGCAACAAAGCCGAAAATCTGCCTAAAAATGCCCTGAAAGACATCAACAAATTATATGAAATGTTCGGAGAAAAAAATCTAAAAGTGTATGAAGTTAAGAAGTAATAGTTGGGCGTGACCCAATTTGAAAAAGGGGGCAACTCTCGAAACCGCATAGTCGCCCCCTTTCCCAAATCGGGTCGGGCTATCCGCGCTACTTCGGTAGCTTGCTTCTATCCCTCACGCGCTCTCGAAAATCAAGAATATTTGTATTTTGATTAGAAATTTAGAATAAAAAAATATGAATTTAATAATTGATTAACCAACAACAATCAACTATTAACCATCAACCATAAGCTATGAAGTTAAAAAATAAAATTACAGCCCTCTGTTTCGGAATTGTTTCCTTCGCTACAAATGCGCAAACCAGAAACGAACTCAAATTGTGGTACGACAAACCCGCGACCATCTGGAACGAAGCTTTGCCTTTGGGTAACGGACGTTTGGGGGCAATGGTTTTTGGAGATCCCGCAGTGGAGCGTTTGCAATTGAACGAAGAAACCATTTGGGCAGGTTCGCCCAACAGCAACGCACATACCAAATCAATAGAGGCTTTACCAAAAGTAAGACAGCTCGTTTTCGAAGGAAAATTCGATGAAGCACAGGATTTGGCGACTCGTGATATTATGTCGCAAACTAACGACGGAATGCCATACCAGACTTTTGGAAGCGCTTACATTTCGTTTCCCGGGCATCAAAAATATACCAATTATTACCGCGATCTGGATATCGAAAACGCTACAGCAAAAGTAAAATATACCGTAAACGGAGTAGAATTTACAAGAGAAATCCTGACTTCATTTTCAGATCAGGTGATTGTCGTGAAATTGTCGGCAAGTCAGCCGGGGCAGATTACGGCGAATGTTTTTATGAATAGCCCGATTGACAAAACCGTTCCGTCAACAGAAGGAAATCAAATTCTGCTTTCAGGAATTGGAACTAATTTTGAAAACGTAAAAGGGAAAGTAAAATTTCAGGGACGAATCGAAGCCAAAAATAAAGGAGGAGAAGTTTCCGCAAGCAACGGAATCCTGAGCATAAATAAGGCTGATGAGGTGACGCTTTACATTTCGATAGCAACCAATTTCAAAAACTATCAGGACATTACGGAAGACGAAATTGCAAAAAGCAAATCGTTTTTGGAGAAAGCGATTTCGAAAGATTTCGAAACCATAAAAAAAGCACACGTTGCTTATTATCAAAAATTCTTCAACAGAGTTTCGTTGGATTTAGGTTCAAATGATGCTATTAAAAAACCAACAAACGAAAGAATCCGTGATTTCAAGAAGGAATTTGATCCACAATTGGCGAGTCTTTATTTCCAGTTTGGGCGTTATTTATTGATTTCGAGCTCACAGCCTGGAGGTCAGCCTGCCAATTTACAAGGAATTTGGAATGATATGGTAACTCCGCCCTGGGATTCTAAATACACAACAAACATCAATGCCGAGATGAACTACTGGCCGGCTGAGTTAACGAATCTTACCGAAATGCACGAGCCTTTTATCCAAATGGCAAAAGAATTGAGTGTTACGGGAGCGGTAACAGCAAAGACCATGTACAATGCCAACGGTTGGGTCTTGCATCACAATACCGATATCTGGCGTGTTACTGCACCAGTTGACCAGGCTGCTTCAGGAATGTGGCCAACGGGCGGAGCATGGGTTTGTCAGGATTTGTGGGAACGTTATTTGTACACCGGAGATAAAAAATATTTAGCTGAAATTTATCCGATAATGAAAGGGGCATCCGATTTCTTTTTGGATTTTATGGTTATGGATCCAAACACTGGTTATTTGGTGGTGGTGCCATCAAGTTCTCCTGAAAACACACATGCGGGTGGAACCGGGAAATCGACTATTGCTTCGGGAACTACGATGGACAATCAATTGGTTTTTGATTTGTTTACGCATGTAATTGAAGCGTCAAAACTGATTGCTCCGGATGAAAATTATACTAAAAAATTAAGTGATGCTTTGGCAAAAATGGCTCCGATGAAAATCGGAAAACACAGTCAGTTGCAGGAATGGCAGGACGATTGGGATGATCCAAAAGACAATCACCGACATGTTTCACATTTGTATGGCTTGTTTCCGAGCAATCAGATTTCGCCAATCAAAACACCGGAATTATTCGAAGGAGCCAAACAATCCCTGATTTACCGAACAGACGAATCGACAGGCTGGTCAATGGGCTGGAAAGTAAATTTATGGGCCAGATTATTAGACGGAAATCACGCTTACAAACTGATTCAGGATCAATTGCATTTGGTAACTGCTGACCAAAGAAAAGGTGGTGGAACCTATCCAAATATGTTAGATGCACACCAACCATTTCAGATTGATGGTAACTTTGGCTGTACCGCCGGAATCGCAGAAATGCTGATGCAGAGTCAGGAAGATGCGATTCATTTATTGCCTGCTTTGCCAACGGTTTGGAAAGACGGAAGCATCAAAGGTTTGGTTACCCGAGGTGGATTCGTAATTGATATGACCTGGAAAAACAATAAAGTTTCGACTTTGAAAGTGTACTCAAAGTTAGGAGGAAACTGCCGATTGAAATTGGAAAACACCTTAAAAGCAGATAAAGGAATTACGCTTAAAAAAGCAAAAGGTAAAAACCCGAATCCGTTGTTTTATGATGTGGAGGTTAAAAAGCCAATTATTTCTAAAGAAGCAAAATTGCCGAAAGTACAATTGCCGAAGTACAATGAATATGATGTGGAAATGAAAGCGGGGCAGACTTATAGTTTTTCTGCGAATTAATTGAATGCGATTAGACCTGACAGGTTTCAAAAACCTGTCAGGTCTTAAAAACGAATTTTGTGTCCGCGTGAGTGATGGCAGTGGAGCTCTTTTTTTGAGAGGCTTTTTTGCGGAACAAAAAAAAGCGGGAACGTACAGCACGACCCGAAGTTTTTCACGAAGGGTCACGCCCAAATAATTAAAATAATTTGAATATGTTACACCAATTAAAATACAAAATAATTGCTTTTGTGATCCTGATTTCGGCTTTGAACAGCGGATGTAAATCGGGTGCGGGGCAGTCTAAAAAAGGAACTTCTGTTGTTTTGAAAGCAGATAATTTTAAGCATTATGTTGATTATTTCAACACGATGGAGGACGAGAATCTGAAATTTGCTATTCCGAATGACAGTGCGTGGGCGTGGATGGAAAAAAATATTCCGTTGTTTGAATGTCCACAGCAGAATTTTGAGGAGATTTATTATTATCGTTGGTGGACGGCTCGAAAACACATCAAGAAAACACCACAGGGATATGCGATTACAGAATTTTTGGTAGATCGGTCTTATGCCGACAAATACAATATGATCAGTTGTGCTTTGGGGCATCACATTAATGAATTTAGATGGGTTCATGATCCACAGTATATTGAGCAGGACGTTCATTTGTGGTATAGAGGAAATGACGGAAAGCCTATGAAAAAGCTTAGAACATTCAGCAGTTGGACGGCAGATGCTTTGTACAACCGCTATTTGGTCAATAAAGATGATAAATTTTTGCTGGATATGTATCCGGATTTGTTTGCTGAATATCTGGCTTGGGAAGGTGACAGAAAACGCAAGGATGGTTTGTTTTGGCAGCATGATGTAAAAGATGGAATGGAAGAATCTTTAAGCGGAGGGCGAAAAGTACAAAATGCAAGACCAACGATAAATAGTTATATGTATGGGAACGCTGTAGCGATGTCTAAAATGGCCGAGATAAAAGGCGATACGGTAGCGGCAACGGTATTCAAAGCTAGAGCTTATGTTTTGAAGCAATTAGTCGAAAAAAAACTGTGGAATCCGAAAAGTGAATTCTTTGAAACCTTTACAGAGAAAGATACTTTGGCACAAGTTAGAGAAGCAATTGGATTTATTCCGTGGTATTTTAATCTGCCAGAAAAAGATAAAGGTTTTGAAAAAGCCTGGGAACAGATTAAGGATGAAAAAGGGTTTTCGGCGCCTTTTGGATTGACGACTGCGGAGAGAAGAAGTCCGCGTTTTAGAACCCATGGAACCGGAACCTGCGAGTGGGACGGAGCGATTTGGCCTTTTGCGAGTTCACAAACATTGACGGCTTTGGCGAATGTTCTGAATAATTATAATCAGAATTTCGTCGCAAAACCTGATTATTTCAAACAAATGAATTTATATGTTGAATCGCAATATTACAGAGGAAGACCTTATATTGGGGAGTATTTAGACGAAGCGACAGGTTATTGGCTAATGGGCGACAGAGAACGAAGCCGTTATTACAATCATTCGACTTTTAACGATTTGATGATTACGGGATTAGTGGGTTTACGCCCGAGAGCAGATGAAAAAATTGAGGTCAATCCGTTGATTCCACAAGAAAAATGGGATTGGTTTTGTTTGGATAATGTGTTGTATCACGGTAATATCATTACGATTCTTTGGGATAAAACAGGAGAGAAATTTAATAAAGGAAAAGGTTTTAGGATTTTTAAAAATGGAAAAGAGATTGCTGTTTCTGAGAAATTGGAGAAATTAGTATCGGAGTAAAATTGGAACACGGATGACGCGAATTAAAACGGATTTTCTTTTTTTTGTCATTTCGACGAAGGAGAAATCACATCCAGAGAGCAGAAACGTAAATCCGTTATGTGATTTCTCCTTCGTCGAAATGACACGCTTGATGAAATTGCTAGTCAAAAAAAATCTGCTCAATCTGCAGAATCTGCGTGAGAAAAATTTAGCAAATCAGCTTAAAAAATATAACAATGAAAAAGTTTTTTTTACATCTAAAATTAATCATTGCACTTTTTGCATTTTCGGCGCAAGCCCAAAATAAAATCAGCGTAACCAATCTACAATGTGAAATGCTGAACAATCCGGAAGGAATTGATGTGGTTCAGCCTCGTTTGAGCTGGCAGATAAAGTCGGATGTAAATGATGTAAAACAAACGGCGTATCAAATTTTGGTGGCTTCGACTTTAGAAAATCTGAATGCGGACAAAGCTGATTTATGGGATAGCGGAAAAATAACAAGCAATGAATCTGTCAATATTATTTACAACGGAAAAAAGTTGGGAGACCGACAAAATGCGTTTTGGAAAGTAACGGTTTTTACGAATAAAGGTGAAATTAAATCTACTGAAAATGCCCATTTTAGCATCGGGATTTTAACCTATGCCGACTGGAAATCGACACGCTGGATTGGGTATGAAAAATTGTCTAAAGATGACAGCGTTTCCCAGTATTCGAGATTATCTGCGCGTTATTTGCGAAAAGAAATCAATCTCAAAAAACAAGTAAAAAATGCCAAAGTTTATATTATGGGAATGGGTTTGTATGAACTCTATATCAACGGAAATAAAATTGGCGATCAGGTTTTGGCACCCGTTCCGACGGATTACACCAAAAACGTAAAATACAATGTTTTTGACGTGACTTCGCAATTGAAAGAAGGCAAAAATATGCTGGGAACGATTTTAGGAAACGGTCGTTTTTTTGCGATGCGTCAGGATTACAAACCATATAAAATCAAGTCATTTGGTTTTCCGAAAATGGCTTTGCAGTTGTTTGTTGAATATACCGATGGAACCAAAGACATCATCCGAACTGACGACACCTGGAAACTAACAACCGACGGGCCGATTTTGTCCAACAACGAATATGACGGAGAAGAATACGATGCCCGCAAGGAAATGAAAGGCTGGGCTACGACCAATTTTGACGATAAAAACTGGGTAAATGCCAGATACGTTCAGGAACCAGGAGGATTTTATGAAGCGCAGATGATGCCGAATATGAAAATAATGGACGAGGTAAAGCCAATTTCGATTAAAGCGACTGCCAAAGGAACTTACATTTTGGATATGGGTCAGAATATGGTGGGCTGGTTGCAACTGAAAGTAAAAGGAAAAAGTGGTGACCAAATCACGATGAAATTTGCAGAATCTTTACAAGCTGATGGTTCGCTGTACATTGCCAATTTACGTGATGCCAAAACAACTGACATTTATACATTAAAAGGCGATGGCGAAGAAATTTGGGAACCCCGTTTTATATTCCACGGTTTTAGATTTGTAGAAATTTCAGGTTTTCCGACCAAACCAACACTGGATAATTTTGTAGGGAAAGTGGTTTATGACGATATTAAAACAACGGGAACTTTCGAATCTTCGAATGCGACGATGAACCAGATTTTTAAAAATGCGTGGTGGGGAATCAGCGGAAATTACAAAGGAATGCCAATCGACTGCCCACAGCGAAACGAGCGTCAGCCTTGGTTGGGAGATAGAACGACAGGTGCCTATGGAGAAAGTTTTTTATTCGACAACCAGACTTTATATGCCAAATGGCTCGATGATATTAAATATTCGCAAACCCAGGATGGAGGATTGCCTGATGTGGCGCCGGCATTTTGGCGTTATTACGGTGATAATGTGACCTGGCCTGGAACCTATATCACGGTGGGCGATATGCTGTACAAACAATTTGGTGATACCGAAGTCATCAAAAAACAATATCCATCTATGAAAAAATGGATGGTGTATATGGAAGAAAACTATCTGCAAAATGATTTAATGGACAAGGACAAATACGGTGATTGGTGCGTTCCGCCGGAATCATTGGAGTTGATTCGATCCAAAGATCCTGCCCGTTTAACAGATGGACAATTGTTGTCGAGTGCATTTTATTATCAGTTGTTGGGTATAATGAAAAAGTTTGCCAAAATCGCAAATGCCGATGCCGATATTGCACATTATGATGATTTGACAACGAGAATCAAAAAAGCATTCAATGCTAAATTTTTAAATGCAGAGAAAAACTATTACGCCAATAATACGGTAACGGCAAATGTATTGCCTTTGGCTTTCGGGATGGTTCCTGAAAATATGATAGACAAGGTTTTTCAAAATATGGTTCACGAAGTTGAGGTGACTAAAAACGGTCATATCAGTACAGGCGTAATTGGAACGCAATTTTTGATGCGAACCCTGACGAATTTCGGAAGAGGGGATTTGGCTTATAAACTGGCTTCCAACAAAACATATCCAAGTTGGGGTTATATGGTCGAAAACGGAGCGACGACTATTTGGGAATTATGGAACGGAAACACTGCCGACCCCACCATGAATTCGCAAAATCACGTAATGCTTTTGGGTGATTTGATGATTTGGTACTACGAAAATATGGCGGGAATCAAGAGTAATCCTGAAACTCCGGGTTTCAAACAAATCATTATGAAACCTGATTTCAATGCGGGACTGACTTTTGTAAATGCTTCTTACGAGTCCATTTACGGTCTGATTAAAAGCGACTGGAAGAAAACCAAAAATACTTTAGAATGGAAAATTACCATTCCGGCCAATTCATCGGCTGTGGTGTATTTGCCAACAGCGAATGCTTCTTTGGTAACGGTCAACAAACAAAAACTGGCTCAGTTTTCATCCTCTTATAAAACAGAAAATAATAACATAGTTGTGACTTTAGATTCGGGTTCTTATACTGTAAATCTAAAGCTTTAATAGCATAATTCGGGACAGTACAGGATGCTTGTCTTATTGTTTAGTGTTATTTTTACACTTAATGGATTTTTGCACACTATTTTTTGTGTAATCTGCTAAAAATAAAAACATTATAAATATTTAAAAAATAAATAATGAAATTGAAACACATAACAATTGCCTTTTTTGGACTGCTACTTTTGGGAAGCTGTAAATCGGCTTTGGAAAAAAAGACATGGAAAGAAGGGATTTTGGTAGATGAATTTATTTACGAAAAAGCGCCTTATCCGTCCTGCCATTCGGTAACGATTGTGGAAGCAAGCAATGGAGATTTGGTTTCGGCCTGGTTTGGAGGATCACACGAGAGACATCCGGATGTTTGTATTTATTCGGCCATAAAACCAAAAGGAGGCGATAAATGGGGTGAACCCATTAAGGTAGCCGATGGTGTGATGAAAGACGGTACAAGATTTCCGACCTGGAATCCGGTTTTGTACCAAATCCCGGGTGGCGATTTGATGCTGTTTTATAAAATCGGACCGAAACCATCAGAGTGGTGGGGCGTTTACAGAACTTCTTCTGACGGAGGAAAAACCTGGTCTGATAAGATTGATATGCCGAGTAAAGATTTTCTGGGACCAATCAAAAACAAACCGGTTTTATTGAGCAACGGAACTTTATTGCTTCCTTCAAGTACGGAAGGAAATGGCTGGCATTTGCGTATGGAATCCACTCCGGACTTCGGGAAAACATGGGTGATGGGTGATACCATTTCAAGAGGAAAACAAAAAATAAATGCGATTCAGCCAAGTATTCTGTTTCATAAAGACGGAAGTATTCAGGCCATTGGAAGAACCAGAAACAGAGCGATTTTCAGCACGTTTTCTAAAGATAACGGCAAAACATGGTCAGATATTGAGTTAATCGGATTGCCAAATAACAACTCCGGAACTGATGCGGTAACGCTTAAAAACGGAAAACACTTATTAGTTTACAACCACGTTTTGCCTCCCGGAAACGAAGCCAAAGGACCAAGAACGCCTTTAAATCTTTCTATTTCTGACGATGGAATCAATTGGAAAGCGACATTAGTTTTGGAAGATTCAAAAATCAGCCAGTATTCGTATCCTTCAATTATTCAAAGTTCAGACGGAATGGTGCATATCGTCTATACCTGGAGAAGACAAAAACTAAAATACGTAAAAATTGATCCAAGCAAATTAAAAGCGATTCCAATTAAAAACGGAATATGGCCAGGGCAAGAAGGAGTAGAAGTGAAGGCTGTTAAAGCAGAGGAAGAATAGTAAAAATATTTAGCCACAGATTTCACGGATTTCGCAGATTAAAAATCATTGTAATCTTTTAATCTGTGGCGAAAAAAATAAAATAAATATGAAGTCAGTAAATTTTCAAAAAAACATAATTATTGCGTTGCTGGTCGTTTTAGTGGGAACATTCAATAATGAACTTTCTGCTCAGTCATCAAAAAAACAGCGCTACAAAGTGGCTGTCTGCGACTGGATGATTTTAAAAAGACAAAAACTAGGGGCTTTTGGCCGTGCTGCAGAAATAAAAGCAGATGGAATCGAACTTGATATGGGTGGTTTGGGAAAAAGACCAACATTTGACAGTAAATTAGGTGACCCGGTTGAAAGACAAAAGTTCTTGGATAAATCCAAAGAAACAGGTGTTGGAATCAGCTCGATCGCGATGTCAGGATTTTACGCACAATCCTTTGCCAAAAGAGATTCAATCAACTTGATGATTAACGATTGTGTGGCAACAATGAAAAATATGAAGGTAAAAGTCGCTTATCTGCCTCTTGGAACGGAAAGCGATTTGAATAAAAATCCTGAATTACGTCCGATTATTATCGAAAGGCTAAAATGGGCAGGCAAACAAGTCGGTAAAATTGGCGGAGTAATAGCCATCGAAACTTCATTAAATGCTACTGACGAGAAAAGACTATTGGAAGAAATTGGCTGTAAACACATCAAAAGTTCTTTCAATTTTGCGAATGCCGTAGATAACGGAAGAGACATCGCAGCAGAATTAAAAATTTTAGGCAAAAAACATCTGGGACAAATTCATGCTTCCGCAACAGACCGTGTCTGGCTGGAAAACGATAAAAATGTCGATATGCCAAAAATCAAAAAAACGCTGGACGATATGAACTGGAAAGGCTGGTTAATCGTAGAGCGTTCCAGAGATGTAACGCAGGTACATAATGTAGTTGCCAATTACGGAGCAAACGTTGCTTACCTGAAGAAAATTTTTCAAGGGCAATGAGCCATTGAGCCATGAGCTTTGGGCTTTGAGCAAAAATTGAATAAATCCAGTTAATTATTGCAAAGCCGAAAAGCCATCGAAATCGAATAAAAAAATATCAGTGTAATTTAGCTGAAAGCCCACCGCCGACAGCCCAATGCCTTTCAAAATGAAATACTTAAGCTTACTTTTTTTAGGACTATACGTATCTTTTGCATCAGCGCAAAGCATCACCATCGTTCGTGATGCCAAAGCACCAAGAGCGCAATATGGGGCCGAAAAACTATCAGAAACCGCAACTGCCAAAGGAATGAAAGTAACTTTTGCAGACAAAACACCTAAAAAATCAAAAGATAAGGTAATCGTTATTGGTGAAAAAGGAACGGATTTTTGGAAACAAAATGCCAAAAACGCTAAAATCGAAGACAGTAAATTAACAAAGAAAGAAGGTTTTCAAATCCGTACGCAAAAAAACACCATTTTCGTTGAAGGAACCGATGCCACCGGAGCATTGTACGGCGCTTTGGAACTGGCAGACCGAATCAAAACTTTAGGTGAAATTCCATCTGAAATCAATATCGAGGACAGCCCCGAAATGGTCTTGAGAGGAACTTGTATCGGAGTACAAAAACCGGTATATCTTCCGGGTCGTGATGTTTACGAATATCCATACACGCCCGAATCTTTCCCTTGGTTTTACGATAAAAAATTGTGGACAAAATACCTGGATATGATGGTCGAAAACCGACTAAATTCCCTGTATTTATGGAACGGACATCCGTTTGCTTCGTTGGTAAAACTAAAAGATTATCCGTTTGCTTTGGAAGTAAGCGAAGAAGATTTCAAAAAGAACGAAGAAATTTATAACTACTTGACCGTAGAAGCGAACAAAAGAGGAATCTGGGTAATTCAAATGTTCTACAATATCATTGTTTCCAAACCTTTTGCGGAGCATTACAATATCAAAACACAAGATCGTTCGCGTCCAATCACGCCTGAAATCGCGGATTATACTAAAAAATCAATCACCGCTTTTATAGAAAAATATCCAAACGTAGGATTGTTGGTATGTTTGGGAGAAGCCATCAACACTATAGATGATGACGTAGAATGGTTTACCAAAACGATTATTCCGGGCGTTCAGGACGGACTGAAGGCCTTAGGAAAAACAGATGAACCGCCAATTATCCTTCGTGCACACGATACTGATGCACCGTTAGTTATGGAAAAATCGCTTCCGTTGTATAAAAATCTATACACGATGCACAAATACAATGGTGAGTCACTGACGACGTACACGCCACGCGGACCATGGGGAGAAATCCACAAAAAATTGAGTTCGCTGAATTCCGTTCACATTTCAAACGTACATATTTTGGCCAATCTGGAGCCTTTCCGTTACGGATCTCCTGATTTTATCCAGAAAACCGTTCAGGCAATGCACACCGTACACGGCGCCAATGCGCTTCATTTGTACCCGCAGGCATCCTATTGGGACTGGCCTTACACTGCTGATAAAACAAAAACTGGCGAACGATTGCTCGAAATGGATCGCGACTGGATTTGGTATAAAGCCTGGGCAAGGTATGCCTGGAACAGCAAAAGAGACAGAAACGAAGAAATTAAATATTGGAGTGAAGATTTAGCTGCTAAATACGGAACTGATGTAGAAGCTGCAAATAATATCCAAAAAGCCTATGATGAGTCGGGAGAAATCGCTCCAAAAACATTAAGACGTTTCGGAATCACCGAAGGAAATCGTCAGACTTTATTATTAGGAATGTTCGAAAGTCAGTTGGTGAACCCGGCAAAATGGCGCGTTTATCCGGGCTTCCACGAATCTTGCGGTCCAGTGGGCGAATTGCTTTTGGAATACGCCAAAAAAGAATGGAACAAAGAACCGCATGTTGGGGAATTGCCAACGCAAATCATTGCCGAAATCACGCAACACGGAAAATTAGCCGTTGAAGCCATCGATAAAGCTGCATCAAAAGTTACCAAAGACAAAGAAGAATTTCTGCGTCTAAAAAACGATGTACACGCTTACAAAGCCTTCGCCGATTTCTTTTCGGAAAAAGTGAAAGCCGCGATTTTGGTTTTGCGTTACAGCTATTCTAATGAAATTGCTGATTTAGATAAAGCACTTCCGCATCTTGAAGAGAGCATTAAACATTACGAATTATTGGTGAATCTGACCAAAGACCACTATTTGTACGCCAACAGTATGCAGACCGCACAACGCCGAATCCCGATTGGTGGAGACGATGGAAACAACAAAACCTGGGCCGAATTATTGCCACATTACGAACGTGAATTGGCGAATTTCAAACGAAATTTAGAACTTTTAAAATCGTCAAAAGATGGTAAAATAGTAACCAAAGAAGCCAAGCCTTGGAAAACTGCAGAAGTAACTTTATTGAGCGATAGTAAAGGAACTTACGCAGTCAAAAAAGGAACAAAAGTGTATGGAACATCAATTTCAGAACTGACAAAAGTAGCTCCGGAATTGCAAAACCTAAAAGGAATCACATTCGATGAAACCGCTCAAAACGAAAACGGAACACACCTGAAATTCAAAAATACCAAAGCCGTAAAATTGGTTGTTGGTTATTTCAATTCCGATCAAAAACGATTTTTATTCCCGCCAAGTCTGGAGACAGATGCAGCCGGTAATGCCCACGGTCAGGCCGAAGTAATCCTGGCAAGCGCAGTGAATTTGAAGGAATTGCCAAGAATCAACATTCACACCTACACCTTCCAGCCGGGCGAAAACAAACTCGATTTGGGCAAAGGAAGAGTCTTGATTTTGGGCTTCATCGACGCCAATCAAACCATTACGACCCGTGATGTCGGCTACATCGACGAAGGCGAAAAAGGTGCGGTAGACTGGTTGTTTTATTAAAGAAAAAATCTCCCGCAGATTTAGCAGATATTGCAGATTTTGTTTTTAATCTGCTCAATCAGCCAAATCTGCGGGAGAAATAAAAAAATAATAGGATTGTGGGCGTGACCCTCCGTAAAAACTACGGGTCGGGCTGTACGTTCCCGCTTTTTTTTGAGGCGAAGAAAAATCGCCTCAAAAAAAGAGCTCCAATGCCATCCCTCACGCAACAGTGTAAGGATAAGTCAGACCTGACAGGTTTTCAAAACCTGTCAGGTCTAATTAAAATAAACGCAACAATACTTAAATAACCTTATATGACTTATATGGTTTAAAATAATATGAAGAAAATAGTTTTTTTTATTTTTTGTTTTTTTGTAGGTGCTTGCTTCATATGGAGTCAAAGCAAAAAGGAACCGGCGAAGTTTCGTAAAGAAGTTTCGCTGAATTCCTCTTGGGAAACCATTATTTTGGATAAACTTCCGGAACAGGAAGAAACCTTTGTGCAAAATCCAAAAGTAGATTCGCAATGGCAAAAAGTAAACGTACCCCACAACTGGGATCAGTATTACGGATTCCGAAGAACCAAACACGGTAATTTGCACGGAACTGCCTGGTATCACAAAACATTAAAACTGGACAAAAAAGACACTTCAAAAAGACTTTTTCTCTTTTTTGAAGGCGTAAGTTCGTATGCAACAGTTTGGGTAAACGGTAGAAAAGTAGGCGAACATAAGGGCGGAAGAACCACTTTTACAGTCGATATTACAAAAGCTGTTTCTTTCGAAAAAGCAAATAATATAATTGTCAAAGCCGCGCATCCATCTTTCATTGCTGATTTGCCTTGGGTTTGTGGCGGCTGTTCCGGAGAGTGGGGATTCTCTGAAGGGTCACAACCCATGGGTATTTTCAGACCCGTAACTTTGGTTGTTACCGATGAAGTTCGAATAGAACCTTTCGGCGTTCATATCTGGAATGACAAAGCAACTTCCAAAGAAAAAGCAATTCTGAATATTACCACCGAAGTCAAAAACTACGGGACTTCAAACCGTGACCTTACTATCGAAAATACACTTTATGATAAAAATGGAAAAAAAGTTGTTGGTGTAAAAACTGATATCAAAAATGCTTCAGGAGAAATAAAACAAATAGCACAAACGCTTCCTGAAATTACAAACCCAAAATTATGGTCGCCAGCCAATCCGTATTTGTATGAATTAGTGACTGCAATTTATGAAAATGGAAAAAAAATAGATGAATTAAAAACACCTTACGGAATCCGTTGGGTAAGCTGGCCAGTGAGTCGTGACGGAAAAGACAATCGTTTTTACATCAATGACGAGCCATTATTCATCAACGGAACCTGCGAATACGAACATTTAATCGGAAACAGTCATTCATTTTCAGAAGAGCAAATCCATTCGAGAATTGAACAGATAAAAGCAGGAGGATTTAATGCTTTTCGCGAAGCGCATCAGCCTCATAATCTAAAATATCAGGAAGAGTTAGACCAAAACGGAATCCTGTTCTGGAGTCAGTTTTCGGCACATATTTGGTATGACACACCGGAGTTCAAAGAAAATTTCAAAACCTTGTTACGAGAATGGATCAAAGAACGTCGAAATAATGCATCGGTGGTAATGTGGGGATTGCAAAACGAAAGCACGATTCCAAAAGAATTTGCCGAAGAATGTACCCAAATCATCCGCGAAATGGATCCGATGTCCGCTTCGCAACGCATTGTGACGACCTGTAACGGAGGTGAAGGAACCGATTGGAATGTCGTGCAAAACTGGTCCGGAACCTATGGTGGCGATCCGTTTAATTACGATGTCGAAATGAGTACGCAATTATTAAACGGAGAATACGGCGCATGGCGTTCACACGATTTACATTCCGAAGGCGAATTCGACCAAAAAGGAATTTTGAGCGAAAATCGTTTCTCTCAATTAATGGAAATCAAAGTCCGTGAAGCCGAATCGGTAAAAGATAAAATCGCAGGACAATTCAACTGGCTTTTTGCTTCGCACGAAAATCCGGGACGCGTGCAAAATGGAGAAGGATTTAGAGATATTGATAAAGTAGGACCAGTAAATTACAAAGGGCTTTTCAGTATTTGGGGCGAACCTCTGGATGCGTATTATATGTATCGTGCCAATTATGTTTCGAACAAAACCAATCCAATGGTTTATATCGTTTCGCATACCTGGCCAAATCGTTGGGAGGCTCCTGGAATCAAAAACGGAATCGATGTCTATTCGAATTGTGATGAAGTGGAACTGTTCAATGATATCGATAAAACATCATTGGGTAAACTAAAAAATCCGGGCTTGGGACAGCATTTTCAATGGAATAATGTCAACATTCAATACAATGTTTTGTATGCCGTTGGTTATGTAAATGGAAAAGCCGTTGCCAAAGATTATATCGTATTGAATAGTTTACCAAAAGCGCCAAATTTCAAAGCATTAGAAACCAAAAAAGAAACGCTTTTACAGCCTCAAAAAAATTACAATTACATTTACAGAGTCAATAGTGGCGGAAGCGAAATCACGGATTCTCTCGGAAATTTGTGGCAGGCAGACGTTCATAAAAGCGGAGAAAATACTTGGGGTTCATTATCGTGGACGGATAATTTCAAGCAATTGCCTAATTTTTATGCCAGCCAACGAAGCACTTTCGATCCAATTTCGGGAACAAAAGATTGGAAATTGTTTCAGAGTTTCAGATACGGAATCGACAAATTACGTTACGAATTCCCAGCTCCCGACGGAGAATATCTGGTAGAATTGTATTTCACCGAACCTTGGTACGGAACCGGCGGCGGACTGGATTGCAAAGGCTGGCGTTTGTTTGACGTAGCCATTAATGATAATGTTGTTTTGAAAGATTTGGATATTTGGTCTGAAGTTGGACACGATTCGGCATTGAAGAAAACTTTCACAGTAAAAAGCATCAACGGAAAAATTATTATCTCTTTCCCGAATGTAAAAGCAAGTCAGGCTATCATTTCGGCAATTGCCATAGCCACCAAAGATAAAACGGTAAAAGGAGCTTCGGCTTCGCCACGAAATATTCAGTATGTTGAGAGTAATTCCAACACTAAAATTAGTTCTTGGTTAGATATTAATTCCAAACAATACTCAGATTCAGATGTAGTTTTTACCCAATTACCTGCTGAAGTTTTTGGAGCAGATTATTTGCAGATTTCATCAAATTCTAAATCTTCAGGTTCATTTATAACCAAAGAAGATTCGGAAATTTATCTGTTTATCCAATCAAAAGATTCAATTTCGGGTTATAAAAGAATGACCGAAACGGCTAAAAATTCAGATAAAATTGAATTTTCGGTTTTCCATAAAAAAGTCAAAAAAGGGGAAAAAGTTGGTTTTGAAAACAACACAATAGCAGTCGTTCCAACTTACGATATGGGCGAAAAAGACGATTCAAGACCAGTCGTCCTTTTAGAAGCAGAAACTACCAAAACCACCGGAACCGGAATCGAAAAAGGAAATTTCAAAAAAGCGGATTACATCGAATTTACACAAAAAACAAAAAACAGCATCCAGTTCGAAGTAAAACCAGGAGTTGCGGGAATTTACCTAATGCGTTTCCGATTTATGAACAGAAACGAAACACCTTTGAAAGTCAAATTCAAAATGGAAGACGCCTACGGAATCCTGATGCGAAATGACACAATCGAGTTTCCGTCTGCAACAGAAAAGTGGAAGATATTAAACACAACTTCCGGCGGTTACATCAATGCCGGAACTTATAAAATCACAATAGAATCAGAGGATATGAAAGGTTTGCTTTTGGATTCTTTTGAGTTTCAATAAATAATTTAAACCATATAAGTTATATAAGGTAATTTAAGCAAAACTTAAACAAGCTAAAAAATAAGTTCATTTTAGATAAATTTAGCACACAGTTACATGAACTTATATCACTTATATGGTGAAAAAAACATTTACAATGGTAAAAAAAAATAAAACCGTTTTACAAAAAATAACAATTGTATTAACATTATCGCTTTTAGTTGCCTGTGCTTCAAAAAGTAAAAATGTCCGAATAGTTCAAGATTTCAATCAAAACTGGACCTTCAAATTAGGCGATCATCCAACGGCAATCGAATCCAATTTCAGTACTGCCGATTGGAGAACTTTGCAATTGCCACACGACTGGAGTATTGAAGGTGCTTTCGATAAAGACAGTAAAACCAAACAGGCACAGGCTTTTTTGCCGGCAGGAAAAGGCTGGTACCGCAAAACCTTTACACTTCCGGAAGATTGGAAGAACAAAAACGTTTCAATAGAATTTGATGGCGTTTTCAAAAACAGCGAAGTCTTCATCAACGGACATTCGTTAGGAATGCGTCCGAACGGATATATTTCATTCACCTATGAATTGTCGCAATATTTAAATTTTGGGAAAGAAAATATCATTGCCGTAAAAGTCGATAACGATGCACAGCCCAATTCCAGATGGTACACCGGTTCCGGAATTTACAGAAATGTGCGATTGGTAGCCAGTGAAAAACTGCACGTGGCACAATGGGGAACTTATGTAACGACCCCGGAAGTTTCGGCAGAAAAAGCATCGGTACATTTGGAGGTAACCATCGAAAATAAAACCAATTCTGAAAAAGAATTTCAATTGGTAACTTCTATTTTGGATGCCAATAATAAAGAAGTTGCGAATGCCAAAACAACAGAAAAAATTGATGCCAATACAAACGCAAAAAAGATTCACAATATAAACGTAAATCAGCCAAAATTATGGGATACCGAAAATCCGAATCTGTACAAAATTGTCACTACGATTTACGAAAATTCAAAAGCAGTTGATAATTACGAAACACCTTTAGGATTTCGATTCTTCAATTTCGATGCCGAAAAAGGCTTTTCATTAAATGGAAAACCAACCAAAATATTAGGCGTTTGCCTGCACCACGACAACGGTGCTTTAGGAGCAGTGGAGAACATTCACGCTGTCAAAAGAAAACTGAAAATCATGAAAGAGATGGGTGCTAATGCTATACGAATGGCACATAATCCGCATTCTTTGGAGATGATGCAGTTGTGCGACGAAATGGGATTTATTGTTCAGGATGAGTTTACTGATGTCTGGAAAAAGAAAAAAGTAACCAACGATTACCATAAAGACTGGGATGCATGGCACAAACAGGACTTGGAAGATTTCATCAAAAGAGACAGAAACCATCCGTCTGTAATCATGTGGAGCATTGGAAACGAAATCCGTGAACAATTTGACAGCACCGGAATTGCGATTACCAGAGAACTGGCTCAAATCGTAAAATCGCTCGACACGACTCGTCCAGTTACGAGCGCTTTGACCGAAAATGTAATCGAGAAAAATTTCATTTACCAATCTGGAGCTTTGGATTTGTTGGGATTCAATTACAAACACGAAGATTACAAAGATTTTCCGGTTCGTTTCAAAGGGCAAAAAATATTGGCTTCTGAAAGTGTTTCGGCACTCGAAACCCGTGGACATTACGATTTTCCTTCGGACGGAATTAAAGCCTGGCCTCCAAAGCACGGTGCGCCTTTTGACGGAAATCCAGATTGGACCGTTTCGGCTTTCGATCAAGTGCAATCGTATTGGGGAACTACCCACGAAGCCAATTGGAAAACCATCAAAAAACAGGATTTTATGGCGGGAACTTTCATCTGGACAGGCTTCGATTATCTGGGCGAACCCGATCCGTATCCGTATCCGGCACGAAGTTCGTATTTCGGAATCGTAGATTTGGCGGGCTTTCCCAAAGATGTCTATTATATGTACCAAAGCGAATGGACGACCCAATCTGTTTTGCACCTTTTCCCGCACTGGAACTGGCAAAAAGATCAGGAAGTCGATGTTTGGGCGTATTACAACAATGCCGATGAAGTAGAATTGTTCCTCAACGGAAAATCATTGGGCAAAAAAGCCAAACAAAATGACGATCTGCACATTTCCTGGCGCGTAAAATTCGAACCCGGAACAATAAAAGCCATTTCCAGAAAAGAAGGAAAAGTGGTTTTGGAAAAGGAAATTCATACCGCCGGTCAAGCTTCCAAAATAGATTTGAAAGCGGATAAGACAACTATAAAAAACGACACTTACGATTTGGTTTACGTGACCGTTTCCATCACAGATAGAAACGGAAATCTGGTTCCGAATGCCGATCATAAAATCGATTTTGAGGTAGCCGGAGGCGGGAAACTCGTTGGACTCGACAATGGTTATCAGGCCAATCTGGATTCTTTTAAAGCCTCATCCTACAAAGTATTTAATGGTAAATGCATCGCCATCATTCAATCGAATGGGAAAAAGGAAAGCATTCAGCTGAAAGCTTCGACAGGTAATGGAATTTCAGGTAAAGTGATTGAAATTAAAGTAGAATAAGGTTTTGAGGTAAATAATTTGTATTTTTGAATAAAATATAATGTTATGGATTTGCAAACCAGAAAAATAGAATTTGTACAGGAGTTTCTAAAGCTTCAAAGCGAAGAATTAGTTTCTCAGTTCGAAAATTTGCTGAAAAGTAAAATGCAAAAAAATACAAAACCGATGTCTGTTGCTGAATTAAATTCACGAATAGACCAGTCAGAAAATGATTTTAAGAATGGTAAATTCAAAACCAATGAAGAGCTTTTATCAAAGTATCAAGCAAAAACGTATAATGATTGCCGATGTTTTTGATACCAGACAGAATCCTACAAAAATTAAAAGAACAAAATAAATATTCAATATAATTCCAAAAGGTTGTCCGAAAGGGCAGCCTTTTTTATTGAAAATGATTTACACCCAATTTTAATATTTGTGCATATCCCTACGGGTCGGGCTGTCCATTATATCTTTTCTTTTCCTAAAAGAAGGAAAAGAAAAGGATGCCATTTCCATCCCTTATGCGGGAGATGGTTTTCAGGAGATATTTTGGTTTAAGTTGATGTTTTGTAATTGTAGTATAAATAATGTTATATTAGCTTAGCTATTCTCATGTTTCAATTCTGTTTTTAAAGTTATAGTAGACTACAATGAGATTACAAAAATTAATTAAATACAATATGAAACCAAAATTCATTTACTTATTAATTTTATTGTTCGTAGTTCTAATATTGGTTCCAATACTACTTTTTGGATTTAATTTTTCAGACCAAGTAGTTTCGAATGATATAGATGATTGGTCTGCTTTTGCAGGCTATATAAACGGAACAATAAGTGTAATAATTAGTATATTTACTTTAGTTGTAACAATTATTATTGCTGTTGAAATTAGTAAAATTGATGATCGTAGAAATGAAAAAAATCAACAATTTGAGAAACTGAAATTGTTACGAGAATTCCGTGAACACGAATATAAAGATATAAGAAATAATCTTCAAAGTATTTTTCCGGCACTAATGTCAGATGATCCAAAAGAAGTTAATTTGACAATTCATCAAGTCATAATAAAATATAGATATTTCATGACATCAACTTATCATTTATTTCCATTTTTAGAAGAACAACTATTTCTAGATTTAAAATCAACTTTAGAAAAATTTAGTGAATTTCTTGAAAAAGACCAAGAATTTGTGAATAACAATAAGATGAAATTGCTTGAGGAATATGTAGATAATATTGATAAATTCAATATCAGGATTCAGACTTTCTTACTTAAAAATTAGTATCCAACATATTTACAAATTATAAAGTTTGTGTTTTATTATTAAAAAATCATATTAATTTAAAAAAGTTTCACTTTAGAACAACTTTTGTATATTTGTATAATAATGGGAAAAAAACGCACTATCATTTTCTATAAAGATTACTTTGAAGAATTCTTTATCCAGCAACGGGGAAAAGTCAAAGCAAAAATTATTTGGACTTTAGAGTTAATTGAACAATTAGAAAGAATTCCTGAAACGTATCTTAAACATATTGAAAATACGGATGGACTTTTTGAAATACGGATTCAACAAGGAAGCGATATTTTCAGAATCCTTTGTTTTTTTGATGAAGGGCAATTAATAATTCTGGCCAACGGATTTCAGAAGAAAACACAAAAGACACCAAAGAACGAAATTGAAAAAGCAATTAAAATTAAAAAGGACTATGAAAGCGAAAAATAATATCAAAACACTCGACGAGTTTAAAACCAAACATTACGGAGAAATCGGATCAGAAAAACGTGACGAACTTGATGCAGGTTTTGCAAACTTTAAAATTGGTGCAATGATTCACGATGCAAGAATTCAAAAAGGCTTGACACAGGAAGAACTTGCTGAGAAAGTAGGAACTACAAAATCATATATTTCAAAAATTGAGAATAATGTAAAAGAAGCAAGATTTTCAACATTACAAAAAATCGTCGAATTAGGTTTGGGCGGACATTTGGAATTATCTATTAAACTTTAGATGAAAAAACTTTATTATCTAATTTTTCTAATTTCAATCCTCTTAATTTCCTGCAAACAAAAGAAGGTAAAATTCGAACAAAACAAATGGAAAACTCGTAACGATATAGACTATAATCATCGTGAGCTTATGATTCAGGATTTAAAACAAAATTATTTGAAACCAGAAATGAAATACAATGATGTAGAAAAGTTACTTGGAGGAAATTATAATGAACGTTCAGAAGATTCAATCCAACTTCAATATGAAATTTATACTAATTTCGGAACTGATATTGATCCCGTAGAAACCAAAACATTTATTGTAAATTTCACTTCCGATTCCGTTTTGGTTAACACAAGAATTGATCATTGGAGTAAATTATTCCAGGTTTATAGTCATCCAAAATGTTCTTTGGAAAATTTACAATAAATATCGAACTTTACAAAAAATAAGAAACTATGAATGCTTTAGATAATATAAAAAATAGTTTGATAGACAGGATTTTAGCAACTAAAAATGAAAGGTTGCTGGAAGCCATAAATAGCATTTTTGATTCAACACAATCCGAAGAGATTGTTTCCTTATCATCAGAACAAATCGAAATGTTATTAATGAGCGAAGAAGACATTCAAACCGGAAAATTCATTTCTGAATCAGAGCTGAACAAACGTGATTCGGAATGGCTGAGTTAAGTATATTTTGGACTGAAACTGCAATTCGTCAAAGAAATCACATTTTTGAATATTGGATTGAAAGAAACAAAAGCAATACGTATGCTAAAAAGCTAAATCAAAAAATAAAGGAACGAACCGATTTACTAAAACTAAATCCTGATCTTGGAAAGAAAACAGAGTTTAAGAATTCCAGAGCAGTTTCTCTTGGTCATTATAGTATTCTTTATCAAAAAGACCATTCAAAAATAATAATTACGGGTTTTTGGGATAATCGACAGGAGCCACAAAAATTATTAAAACATTTGAAAAATAATCAATAAGTAGTTACTGTATAAAAACTCAAACAATCAAAAGCCACAAATTTTTTAGGATTTTTTTGTTTTATCCCCTCAAACCTCACTCCCCTCAGTCATATCAATAGTTTTTGGATACAGGCTAACCAGTTGTAAAATAATGGCACTTACAACTACAAATAACAGCAGTACAAAAACGTGTCTCATTCCTCCATTATCAGCGGCTTTTCCTAAAAACTCGGTGATTACGGCCCCGGCCGAAATACCTACAAAATTCATAATTCCGTATCCGGTAGCCCTGTAACGAGGCGCAACAAACTGACAAAGAATAGGCATATTGTTGGTGTCGTATATTCCAAATCCAAGTCCAAAAAGGATGGCGCCAAAAATAATAGCTGCTGTGTCACAGCAATAGCCAAATAAAAACAGTGCCGGAATGGTCAGAGACAATCCAATAGCGCTGGTGTAGATTCTTCCTTTAAGATGTTTCATTACCCATCTGTCTGAAATGGCACCACCAATTAAAACGCCAAAAAAGGAAGACATCGAAATGGTTACCGTTGCAATGGGTCCCGCCAGAGCCATGTCTAAATGTAATGTTTCAGTAAATAAGGTGGGTAACCAGTTTTTAGCCGCCCAACCCGGTAAACTTGGTGCCGAGAAATAAAAGAGTGTAACCCAAAAGGAGATATTACCGAATAACATTCCCAATCCTTTGAACATTTGCCTGAATTCATAGCGGACAGATGATTTTTTTGCAGCATCAAAAAAGTACGTTTTCTTTTCCTGTAGAAAAAATATAAGTACTAAACTGTAAAGTACACCGAGTAAACCTACGGAGTGAAAGCTAAAATGCCAGGAAAAATGTTTGGAAACAGTGGCTCCAAAACCACCCAGTGCCTGTCCTAAATAAATTCCGGTGGTGTGAATGGCAATAGCAAAAGAGCGTGTTTTTTCCTGATGGTAATCGGCAATTAAGGATAATGCAGCCGGAATATAAAAAGCTTCACTAAAACCCATAATGCCACGCAAAATATAAATCTGATTGAAAGTTGTGGCATAACCCATCGCCATAGTAACCCCGGACCAGATAAAAAGACTGGCTATGATGATTCTTTTTCGGTTAAACCGATCCGCTATAATTCCGGAAACAGGGCTCATAAGCGCATATATCCAAAGAAAAATAGCCATTAAGAGACCGAAATTTTCAGCTTTGGCCAATTCAGGAATGTCATCCATCATCGCTGATTTCATGGTTGACAGCATTTGTCGGTCTAAATAATTCAATAGCGCTACAAACCACAACAAGCCAACAACAATCCATGGATAGGATTTTTTTTCATTCAATTTTGCAATCATTTTCTTTTTTCAAAATAATGGGCGAATATACGAATTCAAATACAACAGGAAATAATTGTTTTCGATCTGATTTATTTGCGATGTTTGCTATTTGATTCGTAGTTGTTTTTTTTGAATGATTACAAAAAGATAAAATGTTATTTTATAGCCCCGATCGCAGTGAAAATCCTTATGTGCCGGGGTTCGGCACATAAGATTGCAACGAAGAGCGGGACCAATGCTTACTGATAATGCCTAATCTTTCTGCTCCTGAAATTAAAATATCGGATTCATGTTAGTTAACTTAACTTCAAAATAAATTCCCCATACAGCACACAGCAGGACACTTACTCCCTATAAATTCATTTATTTAGGATTTCTTAAAAAATTGAAAAACAATGGAAAGAGTTTTTGCAGAATATCTTATCGAAACGCCTTATGATGTAGGACAGGCTTCGGCGATTTTGGCGGGCGAGCAGTCTTCGGGAACTTTTGTATCAGTTCCGGGAGAAACCGAAGAGTTGAAAAAACGCTTTGCCGCACGTGTTGAAGATATTCAATTATTGGATTTGGCAGACGAACCATCCATTCCAGGCGGAAGCATTCCCGGGAAAAAATATCAGAAAGCAAGAGTAAAGGTAAGCTGGTCGATAGAAAACTTTGGTTATAATTTGCCGGTTTTGATTAGTACTTTACAAGGAAATCTATATGAAATCACACAGTTTACGGGTTTAAAACTAATGGATTTTGAAGTTCCCGATTCTTTCGCAACTCATTTCAAAGGACCAAAATTCGGAATCAAAGGCTCCAAAATATCCTGTGGCGTAACTGACAGACCAATGATTGGAACCATTATAAAACCAAGCATCGGGATGAGTGTGGACGAAACTGCTACTTTGGTAAAATCACTTATTGATGCCGGAATCGATTTTATCAAAGACGATGAATTGATGGGATCAGCAGCCAATTCTCCGTTTGACGAAAGGGTAAAAGCGATTATGAAAGTCATTCGTGACAACGAACAAAAGACAGGTAAAAAAGTAATGTATGCCTTCAATATCAGTGATGAAATTGACGAAATGCAACGAAAATACGATTTGATTAAAAAGGAGGAAGGAAGCTGTGCGATGATCAGCATCAATAGCGTTGGTCTTTTGGGAACAAAGAAAATCTGCGATCAGGGAGAACTTGTAATTCACGGTCACAGAAATGGCTGGGGAATGCTGAATCGACATCCGATGTTGGGAATTGAATTTCCGGCTTATCAAAAAATTCAGCGTCTGGCGGGAGTCGATCAACTGCACGTCAACGGAATCCAGAATAAATTTTGGGAATCGGATGATTCGGTGGTGACGTCGATAAAATCCTGTTTGAAACCCTTTTTGGGCGGATACGAAATCTTGCCGGTAGTGTCTTCGGGACAATGGGGCGGACAGGCCGTAGAAACCTACCGAAGAACCCAAACCACCGATTTGCTGTATATGGCAGGCGGCGGAATTTTGGCACATCCAATGGGGCCAAAAGCCGGAGTAAACGCATTACAGCAAGCCTGGACAGGAGCTGTTGAAGGTTTATCTGTGGAAGAAACAGCTTTGAAATATCCTGAATTTGCCGAATCAGTAAAGAAATTTTCGAAATAATGAACAGCGATAAATTGCTTTTGGCCTATTATGGCGATGACTTCACAGGCTCTACGGATGCCTTGGAATTCCTGACGCTGGCCGGAGTGAAAACCGTTCTCTTTCTTCGAAAACCGGAACAAAAAGACCTGGATCGTTTTCCGGGAATTAAGGCGATTGGTCTGGCTGGAAAAAGCCGATCGATGTCACCGTCGGAAATGGACACAGAACTTTATAGTGCTTTTGAAAATCTGAAAAGTTTTGCCCCAAATCACTTTCATTATAAAGTCTGTTCCACTTTCGATTCGGCGCCACACGTGGGAAACATCGGAAAAGCAATCGAAATTGGAAGCGAAGTTTTCAATCAAAAAACAGTTTTGGTTTCACCATCAGCACCGCATTTGGGACGATTTTGTGTTTTCGGAAATCTTTTTGCCCGAATGGGAACGATCGGAAACGGAGAAATTTATCGTATCGACCGTCATCCATCCATGAGCAAACATCCCGTTACTCCCGCTTTGGAAGGCGATTTGACTATTCATTTGGCAAAACAAACGGAGAAATCAATAAGTCTAATCAATTTAACTACAATCGAAAAAGGCACATCAGCAGTTAATGAAGCGGTAGAAAACAACAAAGCAGAAATTCTTTTTTTCGACGGATTCAATTTGGAACATCTCAAAACTATCGGAAGTGTTTTTAACCAATTGGCAACCGAAAAAACATTGTTTTCAGTAGGATCATCCGGAATCGAAATGGCTTTGGGATTGGATTGGGCAGCACAAAAAATTATAGGAAACGAAATACCATTTGAATCAGCAGGAGAAGTTTCACCCATACTTGTTTTATCGGGAAGCTGCTCTCCTGTAACATCCAGCCAAATTGAATATGCTCTCGAAAATGAATTTTTGGAAATTGCATTAGAAAGCAAGGCTGTCGATATTCAAAATCAGGAAGCAATTATAAAAAATGCAGTTGCTCAGATTGTTGAAAATTTCAATAAGGGAAAAAGCACGATTCTGCATACGAGCACAGGTTCAAACGATCCGCGTATTGCAGAAACTGAAGCATACTTTAGATCAAAAGGATTTTCTGAAAATGATATTCAGAAACAATGCAGCACTACTTACGGAAGCATTTTGGGACAAATTACCAAAGAAGTGCTAAAGGCTGTCAAAATAAAAAGAATCCTTTTAGCAGGTGGTGACACATCCAGTTTCGCCGCATCCGAATTGGATATTCTGGCACTGGAAATGATTGCGCCAATTGCTCCCGGAGCTCCGCTTTGCAAGGCAGTTTCGGACAATGAATGGGTAAACGGAATAGAAATGAATTTTAAAGGCGGACAAGTGGGTACCGCCGATTATTTTATAAAAGTATTAAAAGGAGAAAAATTATGAGCGCAAAAGTTTTAGGTTTCGTACATACATCAGCAACATTGGTTCCATTGTTTCAGCAATTGAGCAATGAATTTTTAGAAGGAATTGAAACATTCAATATAGTCGATGACAGTCTGATCAAAGACGTAATCAAAAAAGGAAAATTAATGCCCAATACGGCTTCCAGAGTAGTGAGTCACGTTAAACTTGCTGAATCCGCAGGTGCTGATGTAATTTTGGTAACCTGTTCGTCTATTGGTGTAGCCATTGAAACCGCTGCAACATTAGCAACGGTTCCGGTTATTCGCGTAGATCAGGCGATGGCAGATGAGGCAGTTCAAATTGGAAATAGAATTGGTGTAATTGCTACTTTGCCAACCACATTAGAACCCACCAGTGATCTGGTAAGAAGAAGAGCAGAATTGGCAGGTAAAAACCCAACGATAACTTCTAAATTATGCGAAGGCGCTTTCGAAGCCTTAATGAGTGGGGAAGCTGCCAAACACGACGAAATGGTAGCGAAAGCATTGAAAGAGTTGATGAAAGAAGTAGACGTAATTGTTTTGGCGCAAGCTTCTATGGCGCGCGTGGTTGATGGATTAAGTGGCGAAGAAAAATTGGTTCCAATTTTGGCAAGTCCCTCCATTGCCATGAAAAAACTGGCTGAGCTTTATTTTTAATCAAAAAATTTCCACCATATAAGTTATATAAGTTCATATTAAGTTTGATTTTTGAGTTAGCTTAAATGACCTTATAGTTAGCTTTTGTTTTCAATCTAGATTAAATGAACTTATATCACTTATATGGTTTAATAATAACATTTAATAATTTTTTGTATGCGTAAATATTTTCTTTGGGCTGCTCCACTATTTTTCATTGTAGCAGGTGTAGGCTTTTTGCAGGAAATAGACATTATTTGGAAGCTGGGATTAATTTCGGGTTTTTCAAGTATTGCCATTGGAGTAGGACATCTGAAAGTATTGAGCGGGTATCAATACACATTTTGGATTATCACTGCGGTTTGCGCCGGATTGCTGTATCCTGACTTTTTTCTGCATGTCGGCAGTTTTGATATGCGGAATAAATGGCTTATTCTGATCATCATCCAAATGGTAATGTTCGGAATGGGAACTCAAATGAGTATTGAAGATTTTACAGGCATCCGAAAATCAGGAAAAGGCGTTCTGATTGGCTTGCTGGGACATTTTACCATTATGCCAATTATGGGTTTTATCATCGCTAAAACATTTGGTTTCGAACCCGAAATCGCCGCCGGAATTATTCTAATTGGCTCTTGCAGCAGCGGATTGGCTTCGAATGTAATGACGTATATTGCCAAAGGAAATCTGGTATTGTCCGTAACCGTAACGGCAATCTCTACTCTGGCAGCACCAATTATGACACCGTTTCTAATGAAAATATTTGCCGGAACTTTAGTAGAAGTTCATTTTTTCAACATGATGATGGAAATCATTAAAATTGTCCTTGTACCTTTGGCTGCAGCGATGGTTCACGATATTTTAAAAACCTACGGACCTGTCGCAAAAAGAAGAATATATGTTTTGACTGCTATCTCAACGATTTGGTTGGCTGTCGTTATTTTTTTCGGAAATACATTTACAATTGCCGAAGACACTTCAGCAGCACATATCTTAGAAATCATCAACTTTACCTGTGGTGCTTTCATCGTGGGTGTTTTATATCATTGGCTCTACAAAGTCTATCCAAAAATTGATGCAATTATGCCGTATTTCTCCATGTTCGGAATCATTTATTTTACGTTGGTGACCACAGCCGCCGGAAGGGATAATCTTATTCAAATTGGATTTTTATTGTTCCTGGCTTCAGTATTACACAATGGAGCAGGCTACTTTTTTGGCTATTGGCTCAGCAGATTAAGCGGACTCGACAAAAAAAGCAGTCAGACCATCGCTTTCGAAGTGGGTCTTCAAAATGGCGGAATGGCTTCCGGATTAGCCGGCTCTATGGGAAAACTGGCAACTTTGGGATTAGCCTCAGCAGTATTTAGTCCATGGATGAATGTTTCGGGATCTTTACTTGCCAATTATTGGCGTAAAAAAGGAGATGAGGAAGAAGCAGAAATCATTGCCGATACAACAAATTGAAATACACAAAACTCCATTATCCAATGGAGTTTTTTTTGGATTTAAGTTTTTGATTGGTTTTAAAATTTGGGCATGACCACAAGGGTCGGGCTGTTCATTATATTCCCGATTAACAAAAACTACGGCAAAAAAGCCTTGTTTTTCTAAATCGGGAGATGCCATTCCCATCCCTCATGCAATGCGGTTTCATCACGAGTTTTCGGTTGAGTTTATGTTTCGAATTTGTAATAAAAATAATATTATATTAGCGGTAATAATCATAGAAAACAGCAACTCAAAATAAAAAATATATGATAACCGTAAAAGTAAGCTACACAGTAAAATCTGGGTTTGTGGAAACAAACAAAGAGAATATTAAAAAATTTTTGAACGAATTCAAAAGATTGAATCCATCCGATTTTCGATATAATGTCTATTTACAGGAAGACGGAGTAACTTTTCTACATTTTTCAACTTATAAAAATGAAGAAATACAAAAACAAATCCTCAACATTCCATCTTTTAAATCTTTTCAGGAAGAAAGAGATAAAAGCGGATTGAATTGCACACATAAAGTTGAAATTTTAAGTCATGTCGGTTCTTCTTTTGATGCTTTATAAAAATTGCAATACTAAAATTTATATATCATAATTATAAGTAACATCAAAATCCATGAACAAAAAACATTTTTGAATTGATTGGTTATGATTCAAGCGATAATTACGGACCAATTGTCAATACTGAAACCAGTATTAATTTTTTAACTAAAAAGAAAGTGACAAAAACTAATACGAATGAAAATGAAGAAAGCGGCGATGAAGTATTTGAAGAAAAAACAGAAAAAATAAAAGTTGATAAGCTGATTCAGTTATCTGAAATTAAAGATTTTGATGAACTTGAATTCGGAATAAATAATTGTTTCAATAAGTACAATTAGAAAGCCGAGGAAAAAAAACCAAGCACAGTCTATTAATTCTATTTGGACAGAGTTCTGACAGCAATTAAAACAAAAAAAATGATATTTCGAGAAGCTAAAATTAGCGACATAAAACAAATTCAGGTCGTTAGAAATTCAGTTAAGGAAAACATCCTATCTAATCCTGATTTGGTAACCGATCAGGATTGTGAAGAATTTTTATTCCAGCGGGGAAAAGGCTGGGTTTGTGAAATTGATAATGTTGTTATTGGCTTTGCCATAGCTGATTTAAAAGAAGAAAACATCTGGGCATTGTTTCTGCATCCTGATTTTGAAGGCAAAGGTATTGGAACTAATCTTCATAAGATAATGCTTGACTGGTATTTTTCAACCGGTAAGGAATATGTCTGGCTGGGAACTTCACCAAATACAAGAGCTGAAAAGTTTTACAGAAAAGCTGGATGGAAACAAGATGGCTGGTACGGTACAAAAGAATTGAAGTTTGAAATGGCTAAAAAGCAATGGCAAAAATTAAGTCATGAAAATGATAGTAATATTTAATTTGCCAACATGAATGAAGGTGCTTCTAAATTTAATGCTGGAAGATTTTCTTAGAATAGCATCAGTGAGGAAAATAGATAATCGAATTTAATTATTAAAAAGCAGTTAATGATTAGTTTAAAAACTACAATAGATTTTTTTAATAAAGGAAACTCCTGTTTAGTAATAAGCTCAAAACCGATATAAATAATATATACATTCTTAAGCTGAAGTATGTTTAAAAAAAGTCCTTATTTTTTATTGATATGTTTATAAATAATTGATTTTAAGTGTTTTGAGTTTATTTTTTTGTAACTTGTTTCCTGTTTAACCTTAAAACCTATAAATTATGAAAAAATCTAACTTATTTATCTATGGGATTATAATAGTAGCAGTATTAATGGTTTCATGTCACAAAGGGCGCAACAAATTGATAAATTCCTGGAAAATTACCGAAGTAGAAGCAAAAATGCCCATGTCAGATTCTGTAAAAAATGAAATCCTTACTAACGGAATGCTAACCTTTACAAAAGATGGACATGTGACAGGTTTTTTGCAGAGAGAAATAACGGATGGAACCTTTGCTTTGACAAAAGGAGGTAAAAGCCTGGTGATTAAAGATGAAACAGGAACACCTTACCCGTGCGAAAGCACTATAACAAATGACAAATTGATATTAGACAGCAAGGAAATGAAAATTACGCTGGATAAAATATAAAAAATACTATTCCTAGATATTTGCTTAAAGTAGTATTATTTAGGAGTTTTTGTTTGTAAAAAAAGAACCTCCAAAGTCAGTTGATTTTGGAGGTTTGTATTTATATAAAACATGAAATTTAGTCCCACTTATTATTTTTTGAAACAGCAATATTACCTGCCCCTGTAAAGAATAAAGCCAACGCTCCAAAGAAATATAATCCTAATAATTCTAATGCCCATCCTCCATGGTCTGCCATAGCAAATATGTCAGCACTATGAACCATTAGAATAGCGACCAGACAATTAAAAGCCAAAATAGCCGCTGCAATTCTGGTTCTGAAACCAATTAAAATAGCAATAGGAGCAAGTATTTCACCTACTAATACGCCATACGCAATAAAATCAGGAATGCCTTTTTCTGCCAGCATGCCTTTAATGTATTCTAAACCACCGCTAAATTTCGAAATACCATGTAAAAGCATTAAAAAGCCAACTGTAATACGCAGTATCAATAATCCTAAGTCGTTGTTTTTTCTCATAATTTCTTTAGTAATTAGATTGTTAATAGACTCAAATATATTGAATTAGTTCAATAAGTAGCTTTCTCAAATCAAAAAATAACTGAAATTAAAAGCAATAAAATTCAATTTGAAACCTGAATGCGCCTTATTTGCTATTCTTTAAAGAAGCAATAGTTTGCTCAATTGTAGCCAATCGATTTTCAAGAAAAATTTCCCTTGACTTAATGCCGTACTGGATAACGTGTTCAATTTTCCACATGCAAACAATATCTTTCTCTGAAAGTACTAAATCTGCTACGCCATGATGATCTGCTTTTAAGATGAAATGGTCATCAATTTTAAAAAGTTTTCTAAACAAGAGTTCTTTTTGAGTAAGTACCACAACGAATGTTTTATCATCAATAATGTACTTGTCACATTTAGTGCCAATAACAATATCTTTCGGAAAAAATTCTATCGCACCACCGGTCATCGACAAATCATCCACCGAAAATGCAATATGGTTTGCCTCATCAACATTAGGGATTTTAATGACAGGAAATTTTTCTAAATTGATTCCAGACGAAAATTCCTTTATAAATTCTTGTTTATCACTGGATAAAACACAAGGAATCCCATCAAAATCAACAACATCCAAAGCTTTATTCTCAACAGCAAGAAGCTCGTTAAATTTTAAAAGTTTATTAACTGTTAATTCTTTAATTAGCAATTCTTCTATTCCGATGCTAAAATGATTAGCAATTTTAATTACGGTTTCTAATTTCGGATTACTTCTTCCTTCTTCGTAAGCCCCCAGTGTTCCTCGCTTTAATTCAAAAATATCTGCAAAATCCTGCTGGCTCATACTGTGGACACTTCTGATTTTCTTTAAATTTTTTCCAAACATCAATACCATTTGCTAATATTATTTGCATTTATAAAAAATATTTGTATATTTGCCTAACGCGTTTAGCAAAAATACAACTTTTTGCTAATTCTTTGAGTTAGTTAAGAAAGTTTTAATTATTTTTTGTTAATAAAAACCAAAAATCAATTGGTTACTATTTAATTAAATAGCCGATTTTTATCAAATCATTATTTTACATGCTATGAAAGACTATTATGCCTGTGTAAAAGGTTTTCTTCAAAATCTGCAGTTGGATATCAAAAAGGAAAACTCCAAAGAGGGAATTTTTATTGTTAACAATGAACCGGAAGGGATTTTCCATCTGATTATTTGTGTAGCCTATCCGATCGTGATTTTTGAACAGTTTATTTTTGAAATCAAAGAAGACGGAGATCATGTTTACAAATCGCTTTTACAAAAAAACCGGGATATTATTCACGGAGCCTTTGTACTTGATGACACAGGACGAAAAGTAATTTTTAGGGATTCACTGCAAATCGAAAACCTGAATCAAAATGAATTTGAAGCAACCATAAATTCGCTGAGTGTTTTACTGAGTGAATATTCAGAACAAATTATTAATTTTTCAAAAAACAGGTAATTATGCAATTTTTAAAAAGATTATTCAAAATAGGACAAGCAGAAGTGCATTCTGCAATTGACAACATAGAAGATCCCATCAAAATGACCGAGCAGGGGATTCGGGACATGAAAGAGGACCTTGACAAAAGTCTGGAAGCTTTGGCTCAGGTTAAAGCAATGAGCATTCGTGCCAAAAACGAGGTAGAAGAATATGCCAATAAAGCAGAAGATTATAACGAAAAGGCCATGCTGATTTTGAAAAAAGCACAGTCTGGAGGGCTAATTCCTGCCGAAGCGGATCGTTTGGCTACTGAGGCGCTGATTAAAAAAGAAGAAGCTTTTGCAGGACAAAAAAGAGCCATTGCCGACAAAGAAAAATTTGATCAGAATGTGCTGCAAATGGAATCAAACGTAAAAACCATTAAGCAAAATATTTCTAAATGGGAAAACGAACTTAAAATTTTACGATCCAGAGTAAAAGTAGCCGATGCAACCAAAAGTCTAAACAAGCAAATGGCTCAGATAGACAGCAACGGAACGGTTGCTTTATTGGAGCGCATGAAAGAAAAAGTAGCTCAGGAAGAAGCCCTGGCTGAGGCTTACGGGGAAATTGCCGGTAATGCAAAATCAATTGATGAAGAGATTGATAAAGCAATAAATGTTTCAGAAACAAAGGCTGTAAGCGAGCTTGAAAAATTAAAAGAACAGCTAGGCATTAACTGATTCAAAGAATAACCTGAACCCAATGAAAGAACTTATCGAAATTTCCTTTTCGCCTGTCAATGCTTTTTTCAGTATCATGTCGATACTCCTATTATTGTACTGGATATTGGTAATCATTACAGGTCTTGATCCCGATCTGTTTAGTATTGATTTTGATTCAAATGATCTTGAAACCGATTTTGACCATCATACAAACGATGTGCCGGATCGTCCGGAAAACTCAGACGGGAATGGTTTACTGAAAGTTTTGGAATATTTTAATTTTGACGAATTACCGCTGATGTTTGTCTTAACCATTCTTTTTTTCAGCATGTGGTTTATTAGTATCAATATCACTTATTATTTAGGTATAAATAGTACTTTTTTCGGCTTTTTATTGTTGATTCCAAACCTTATAGTAAGTCTTTTTATTGTTAAAATTTTCAGCAAGCCACTTTCTTATTTTTACAAACAAGTGAACCACAAGGGAGAACCAGAAATTGATTTTCTTGGCAGAAGATGCGTTGTTTTTTCTGCCCTTGATAATTTAAAAACCGGGCAAGTTCAGTTAAGTGTAAATGGAGATCCCATCCGCTTATCGGCGCGTAGCAATACCGAAGAACAATTAGTTGCCGGACAACAGGCTGTTATTGTTCGTGAAAACGAAGATAAAAAATATTATTACGTCGAAAAATTTGATTACTAAAATATAACACCTTTAATTTATTTATAACCATTACCATTAATTAATATCCAAAAAAAATGTTAGGAAACTCTTTACTTATTACAATGATTGCTATAATTGTAGTCATAATTGGCTTGCTTGTATGGCTCATTTCGATGTACAAAAAAATTATCCAGGGAAAAGTCATTGTCAGAACCGGGGCCGGAGGTACAATAGTTTTTTACAACGCAGGACTTGTTGTACCCGTTTTACATAAAATGGAAATCATGGATATTTCTGTAAAAAAATTAGATGTAGAACGTACTGGTGTAAATGGTTTAATTTGTAAAGACAATATTAGAGCAGATATAAAAGTCACTTTTTTTATCAAAATCAACAAATCCACAACCGACATTATTAATGTAGCACAAACAATTGGCTGCGAAAGAGCTTCAGAGGTTGAGGTACTTAGAACTTTGTTTGATGCTAAATTCTCGGAAGCATTAAAAACGGTGGGAAAAAAGTTCGATTTCATTGAATTATACGAAGCGAGAAGTGAATTTAGACAAGAAATCATTTCAATAATCGGAACCGATTTAAACGGATATGTACTAGACGATTGCGCTATTGATGACTTAGAGCAAACCCCTTTGGCACATTTAAAATCAGACAACATTCTTGATTCTGAAGGTATTAAAAAAATTATCGAATTGACAGCAGCTCAAAATATCAAATCGAATCTAATTCGCAGAGACGAAGAGAAAACGATTCGCAAACAAGATGTTGAAGCAAGAGAAGCCATCCTGGCACTTGACCGCCAACTGGCTGAAAAAGAAGAACAGCAAAAGCGTGAAATAGCGAATATTAAAGCGCGTGAAGAAGCAGAAATTCTAAAAGTCTCTGAAGAGGAACGATTGAAATCTGAAACAGCAAGAATTAATACTTCTGAAAAAGTCGCCATTGCAGAAGAAAACAAAGACCGATTGGTAATTGTAGCTTTAAAGAACAAACAGCGTACAGAAGCAGTTGAAACAGAAAGAGTAGAAAAAGACCGCGAGCTGGAGCAGACAGAACGTGAACGAATTGTGACCTTAGCGCAAATTGAAAAAGAAAAAGCCGTTGAGATTGAACGAAAAAATATTCAGGACGTTATTAGAGACCGCGTAGTTCTTGAAAAAGGCGTGGTTCAGGAACAAGAAAACATGAAAGATATTGAGGCTTTCAAAACGGCAGACAGACAGAAAAAAGTAGCTATTACGCTTGCCGAAAAAGATAGTGAGGAAATTTACATTAAAAGAATCAGAGCAGCGGAAGCTGAAAAAGAAGCTGCAAAACAAAGAGCAGAAGAAACCAGCATTGATGCAGAAGCTCAAATGATTGCCAGCGAAAAAGAAGCACAAGCGAGAAAAATTTTGGCGGAAGCAAAAGCAAAAGAAGATGCTACTCTTGGACTTTCTGAAGCACAGGTTATGCATGCAAAAGCAGATGCAAATGAGCGTCAGGGAATTGTAGATGCTGTTATAGTTGAAAAAATGGCACTTGCAGAAGCTGCAGGAATGAAAGCAAAAGCAGTAGCTTCTAAAGACCTTGGATTTGCCGAGGCAGAAGTGGTGCGTGAAAAAGCATTGGCAGAAGCTACCGGAATTGAAGAAAAAGCAAATGCAATGAAAAAACTTGACGGTGTTGGAAAGGAGCACGAAGAGTTTAAATTACGTCTTAACAAGGAATTACAAGTAGATCTGGCACACATAAACATTCAAAAAGATATTGCAGACGCACAAGCCAGTGTTATTGGTGAGGCGCTTAAAGCAGCTAAAATTGATATTGTGGGTGGCGAAACAATGTTCTTTGACCAAATTGTGGGTCAGATTACCAGAGCAAAAGGCTTTGACCGATTGGTAAACAATTCGCAAAATATTACAGAGATTAAAGAAGCTATCCTGGGAGACGGAAACTTAGATCAGGGTAATCTTTTGGAAAGAATAAAAGGTTTTACAGATAAATACGGCATCTCTTCGGAAGATATAAAAAACCTTACCGTTTCCGGGTTACTTATTGAATTACAACGAAGAAGTAACGATGAAAGTGAACAGGGTTTGTTCTCAAACCTGATGTCAATGGCTAAAAACCTTGGTTTAACTGACAAAAAATTAGGGTAACTCCAAACTAATAAATCCTGCAAGAACGTCACGGCTTCCTGCAGGATATTTTTAAGTCTGATTTAATAATATCGGGCTTTTTTTTACATTACTTACCACCTACATTTTTATAGTATGAATGCATTAGAAGGCGGAACTTACGAGATTATACAAAGTCGTTTAGAAGCTCAGAAAAAAGATTTAATTGAACGCTTAAATTTACTTAATAGTGCAAGAAAAGATGTTTTTGGCAGTATTGAAACTAAATTAATAGCAAATAATCGTATCCTTACCGAAAACAATTGCATTTCCAGTGATATTGTCAGCGTGGGCGATTTATGCTTATTTGGTTATAATGTTTACTTTGGTCTTCGGACAGAAATTAAAATTGAAGATGTTTTTAGTATCTACAAATATGAAAACGAGGAATTTCAACTTCAAAACCTTGATTTAATTAATGACGAAAATTTCCTTTTTGATTTTTTAAACCTTTATAAATATTATCGCGATACAGAATTCAGGAAATTTTTTATTTCCGGAAACTACCTTCACATGGTTTTTCAGCTAAGTGACCGCATTACAGACATCAAAACCTTCAAATGGCTGATTCGTGAAAACAGACTGGAATATATCGATAATCGAAGCGATCATGAATACAAATTTCCGGAACAGCATGACTTTCTTTGGCAAGAAACAGCAAGGGAAATGCATAAGTATGGAAAACACTCGCATATTTCTATTTTAGATAAAGTCTTTGTAGAAACTATTGGCGGGACATTGACCATTAAAATTGAAGATAACACCTCATCCGGAAAAGGAATTTATGAGGAAGAAGTGGTGTTTCCGGATCAGACGCTCGATGATGGAAACTATAAATTTGCAGACCTTGGCAACCTGATCGCTCTGCAGATAAAACCTTTTCAGGAAGAGCCCCGTTACTTTGTTTATAATCATAAATTACAGGAAGTACAAAAGATTGATAGTATAAAAAATGCCGCAATCGTACTGCCTGACAATCATGGCCTGATATTTTCGAATGGATATTACCTGCAGACCGGTGAATATAAAATATTTGAAAACACACTTGACGGTTTATTATTTCAGGAACGAATCGCTTCGCCAAATGGGGAAGATTATATGTATGTTTTTTATGAAAATAAGTACAGTCATTATGTATTGATTTCTTATAATTTAATCTCACACGAAGTACAAACTCCTATTATCTGCAATGGATTTACGATTCTTCAAAATGGCGAATTGTGTTATTTTAAATCGGAAAATGAACAAACCAAAAACCATGTAATTCAAATATGGCAAACCCCTTTTGTCAAGGACAATAATGCGCCATCCTTACACAAGGACAGTTATATTTATAAAATTGGAAATAAAGACATTGTGAAAGCAATGGCCGATTCTAATTCGATTATCACGCTTCTAAACAAAAATGATGATTATGAAGGGTTGTATAGTGATCTGGCAAAACTATCAGAAAATATAATTGATAGTTATTACTGGATTGGAAGCGAAGAAACTTTTGGACTAAAAATTCCGCTTCTTGAAATAAAAAACACGGCAAACACGGCAATTGATGAATTTGAAAAAGTGGTTCAATTGCGTGTACATGCCCAGGAAATTAAAGCGCAGACAGAAGCAAAAGCAGCTAAGTTATTTAGTACTATAAAGTCCTCTCCTCTTGACAATATTGATGTTTTTGTAGAAAATCTTGCGAGTTTACGTTCGCTTCGGGGAGAAGTGATAAGTTTAAAGGAAGTTCGTTATATGGATGCTGCCTTTACTGAACAATTAGAGAAGGAAATTGTTGAGCAGACAGAACGAATTTCGCAGCATTGTGTTACCTTTTTATTGGATGAAAAAGCTTTAGAACCGTACCATGTCCGCGTAAAAGACCGTCAGGAAGCAATTGAATCAATTTCAAAAGTAACGGAAGGCAAAAAGCTGGAAAATGAAGTAAATCAGATTACCTCAGACCTTGAAATGCTGATTGATATTGTTTCCAATTTAAAAATTGACGATACTTCGCATGCTACGCAGATCATCAATACTATTTCTTTAATTTTTGCCACTTTAAACAAAGTAAAAGCAGAAATTAAAAATAAAATTAATGCTTTGGGCGGTCAGGAAGCAAAAGCAGATTTTGCCGCACAAATGAAATTGATAGACCAAAGTATTGTAAATGCTATTGATCGCGCCAATACACCTGTTAAAATTGCAGAATCGCTAAATAAGATGTCTATTCAGCTTGAAGATTTAGAAGCGAGATTTGCAGATTTTGAAGAGTTTACAGAATTGATTATTGAAAAACGCGAGGAAATTTATACTGCTTTCGAAACCAAGAAAAACAGTTTACTGGAGGCCAGAAATAAAAAAACAATTGCTCTTGAAAATGCTTCTGAAAGAATTCTTAAAAGTGTTGAAACCAAAGCGATGACGCTGAATTCTGCTGAGGAAATTAATGGTTATTTTGCATCTGATCTGATGATTTCCAAACTTCGCGATTTAGTGCAGCAACTGCATGAACTGGAAGATGTTGGTAAAGCTGAAGCCATCGAAACCAAATTAAAATCGGCCAGGGAAGATGCTTTACGAAAACTTAAAGACAAGCATGAATTGTATGAAGATGGTGAAAATATCATCAAATTTGGGAAACATAAATTTGCAGTAAACAAGCAAAATTTAGATTTAACCATCGTTTTTAAGGATGGAAAATTGAACTACCATTTAACAGGAACCGATTTTTATCAGCCCTTAAAAAATGGTGTTTTAGAGGCTGATAAAAAATATTGGACTCAGGATTTGGTTTCTGAAAACAATGAAATTTACAGAGCTTCATACTTGGCGTATAAAATTTTCAGAAAGTATCCCCAGGATGATTTAAAGCAGATTACTTTTGAAAAGTTACAGCTTATTGTTGCCGAAGAGACATCTAAAAATTATTTAGAAGGATATATAAAAGGAGTGCATGACGTAGATGCAGTATTAATCCTCAAAACATTTTTAGAAAAACACCATGCTCTCGGAATGCTTCGTTTTGAATCAAAAACACGTGCATTCGCTCAACTATTTTGGCAAACTTTAGAAACAGAAAAACGGGATGCTTTAAATCAAAAAATAAAATCAGCCGGTGAAGTAATCGCTGTTTTTCCAAATAGCAATCAATTTGAATATTTATTATCGGAACTGGAAGAAGAAGTAAATTTATTTATAGTGGAATTTGAATTTATTAGAAAATTGCCGATTGACACAAAAATAATTTCTTCTTATCTTTTTCAGGAGTTAATAAACGACGATGCTTTTGTGACAAGTTTAAAAGCAAAACAGCTTTTAGAGGATTTTCAGAAATTGCTTGTGGCAAAAAATACCGATTTTAAATTCAAACAAGGTATTGAGAAAGCTGGTGCTGTTATTGATAAATTCCAATTAGCATTGCAGTGGGTTTTGTCCTATATTAACGACACAAAAGTTGACACAGATTTAGAATATGTTTATGAAGTAATTGTACTGCTGCTATTTCCGCATGAGAGTAATGAATTAATTGTTTCAATTGATGCTGATGCTGTCATAACGGGCTTATCAGGATCTCATCCTACAATAACAGACGGGAATTTTCATTTCAATTATCATCATTTCTTAAACAAGCTGCAGAACTATTTTGAAAAAGAAGTTCCTGAATTTGAAAATTTCAGAAATCAAAGACACCAGCTTACCCTTCAGTTAAAAGAAGATTTGAGGCTTCATGAATTTGAGCCAAAAGTACTTACTTCATTTGTGAGAAATAAATTAATTGATCAGGTTTACCTCCCGCTATTTGGAGATAATTTGGCTAAACAGCTCGGTAGTGCCGGAGAAAACAGACGTACCGACCGATCAGGAATGTTGTTGTTAGTTTCGCCTCCAGGTTATGGAAAAACAACTTTAATGGAATATCTGGCCAATAGACTCGGTTTGGTTTTTGTTAAAATTAATGGTCCGGCAATAGGGCATGAAATTACC
>CBFGNY010000016.1:0-45407 GCA_965650235.1 uncultured Flavobacterium sp.
AACAAAGCAATAGGGATTGATTACAGCTATTATTAACCCTAAAAAAAACAAAGCACTGGGATTTAAAGCTAATTTGTTCCCATAAAAACAAAGCAATAGGGATTGATTACAGCTATTAGTAACCCTTAAAAAAACAAAGCATTGGGGTCGATAAAGCTAGTTTGTTCCCATAAAAGACAAAGCAAGTGAAAGTTTCACTAGAAATTTTTAAAATGGAACTGATTCTTGGGAAAAGAATTCTCAGGAATCTCCATTTTAAAATCTACTTTAAGAATTATGGGGGATTCTTAAATACAAAAAAAGAGCCTGCAATCAAAATGCAGGCTCTTTTTTTATGTATAATTTGAATAGTAATTATCCATTTAAGGCTTCATATAATTACCGGTGTATAAGTCAAATCATTTGCTCGATTCCAATGGAATTGTTCTTTTAAAATTTCATTTATTTTTGATCATCCCATTCGACCTTTCCATGATTATCCAATTGGTTTTATCTATATTATCAAACCAGTTGTGTAAGGCATTCCTAAAAGCCTTTTGCCCTTGATCGTAATAAATAGCTAGCAATATTTGATGCACTTTTTTGATTTTTAGTCACTATTTGCTTCATCAAATTTGAAACGAATATCAAAACATAACGTTTCGGAGTGTTGCTGCAAAATTTCTTCGATAATCGTATGATCTTCAGCACAAAAGCTACAAAAAGGACTCGTTACAACTTTTATTTTCAAATGAGCATTGGTATTTACCAACAAAATAATGCTTGATTGGACTGGATTGTTCTGTATAGGCGTTTAAAGAAATTTAAAATCCCTAAGAATTCATTAAAAACAATCTAATTTTATCATTCGATCAAATGGAGAAATCTCATTAAATGCTTTCGATGTAACAAAAAATAATTAGACTTCTATATTATATTACTAATTAGTATAACCAACCTGATACATGAGGAAACAACTTGATTGCGAAATTTTTGAAACCAAACAAAAAAGTCTCGCAATTGCGAGACTTTTAAATATTTTGTGAATAAAAAATATTATCCGTTCAAAGCTTCAGCACCACCAACTATTTCTAAGATTTCATTAGTAATAGCTGCCTGACGGGCTTTATTGTAAGTCAATTTCAATTGGTTTCTTAATTCAGTTGCGTTATCAGTTGCTTTGTGCATTGCTGTCATACGCGCTCCATGTTCTGAAGCAAATGAATCACGAATTCCTTTGTATAATTGTGTTTTCAATGATTTAGGAATCAAAGTCAATACAATTTCTTCTTTTGAAGGTTCGAAAATATAATCTCCAGCAGTAACCGGTACATCAGATTTAATAGGAGCTAATGGTAAAAATTGTTCCGTCTGAACAATTTGAGTCGCAGCATTTTTAAATTGATTGTAGATTAATTCGATTCTGTCATATTCTCCAGATAAGAATTTTTCAGTCAAATTATCAGCAATTGCGGCAACATTATCAAAAGTTAAATGATCAAAAATTGCATTATGATGACCGTGAACTTTATGTGTTTTACTTAAAACATCATTTCCTTTTTTACCAATAGCAAAAACGTCAACTTGTTTACCTGCGTAAAACTCAGTACGACCTTTAATCTCTTTGATTACATTTGTATTAAATGCACCACATAAACCTCTGTTAGAAGTTATAGCTACAAGCAATACTTTTTTTACTTCACGTTGTGTTGTATAATCTCCTCCAACTTCACCCTCAAGTGTTGCAGAAAGATTTTGTAACAACTCAGTTAATTTCTCGGCATAAGGGCGCATTGCAGTGATTGCATCTTGTGCTTTCTTAAGCTTTGCAGCAGAAACCATTTTCATAGCCGATGTAATCTGCATCGTCGATGAAACGGAAGTAATTCTATTACGGATTTCCTTTAAATTTGCCATTAATTTTATGTTTATTGTTTTTAGTTTTTAGTTTATTGCTGGGCGAACCACAAACAATAAACTAAAAACTATAAACTAAATATTTAGATATATTTCGCTGAAATTTCTTTTGCTGCTTTTTCGATAACATCAGTAATGTTGTCATCTAATTTACCAGCTTTCAACGCATTAAGCGTATCTTTATGTTTGCTGTTTAAGTAAGCTAAGAAATCAGCTTCAAATTCTTTTACTTTATTTACAGGAACGTTTCTTAATAAGTTTTTAGAACCAGCGTAAATAATAGCTACTTGATTTTCTACTGTATAAGGATCATTTAGACCTTGTTTCAGGATTTCAACGTTTCTTTTTCCTTTTTCAATTACGTTTAAGGTAACAGAATCCAAATCAGAACCAAATTTAGCGAAAGCCTCTAATTCACGGAATTGAGCCTGGTCTAATTTTAAAGTTCCGGAAACTTTTTTCATTGATTTAATCTGAGCATTACCTCCAACACGAGATACTGAGATACCTACGTTGATTGCAGGACGAACTCCAGAGTTGAACAAATCTCCATCCAAGAAAATCTGACCATCTGTAATCGAAATTACGTTTGTTGGAATATAGGCAGAAACGTCACCAGCCTGAGTTTCGATAATTGGCAATGCAGTTAATGAACCACCACCTTTTACGATAGACTTAATAGAATCTGGCAAATCGTTCATGTTTTTAGCAATTCCGTCATCAGCAATTACTTTACAAGCACGCTCTAATAAACGAGAGTGTAAGTAGAAAACGTCTCCAGGATATGCCTCACGTCCCGGTGGTCTTCTTAATAAAAGAGAAACCTCACGGTAAGCAACAGCTTGTTTAGATAAATCATCATACACAATAAGTGCAGGACGACCAGAATCTCTAAAGTATTCCCCAATTGCAGCACCTGCGAAAGGAGCATAAACTTGCATTGGAGCCGGGTCAGAAGCGTTTGCTGCAACAATAACTGTATAAGCCATTGCACCTTTTTCTTCTAACATTTTAGCGATTCCTGCTACAGTTGAAGCTTTTTGTCCAATTGCAACATATATACAGAATACAGGTTTTCCTGCATCATAAAATTCTTTTTGATTTAAGATGGTATCAATACAAACAGTTGATTTACCTGTTTGACGGTCACCAATTACAAGCTCACGTTGTCCACGTCCAACCGGGATCATAGCATCTACTGCTTTTACTCCTGTTTGTAATGGCTCAGTAACTGGCTGACGGAAGATAACACCAGGTGCTTTTCTTTCTAATGGCATTTCGTATAAGTCTCCACCGATTGGTCCTTTTCCATCAATTGGAAAACCAAGTGTGTTAACTACACGTCCTACCATTTGCTCACCTACCTTAAGAGAAGCGATACGTTGTGTTCTTTTTGCTGTTGATCCTTCTTTGATTCCTGTTGATGGCCCTAAAAGTACCACACCAACATTGTCTTCTTCAAGATTCAATACAATAGCTTCAAGTCCGTTATCAAATTCAACTAACTCACCATATTGTACATTAGATAGCCCGTAAATACGAGCAATACCGTCTCCAACCTGAAGTACCGTTCCTACTTCCTCTAGCGTAGCACCAGATTCAAAACCTTCTACTTGCTTTCTTAATATTGCTGAAATTTCAGCAGGTTTGATTTCCGCCATCTTAATTTATAATTTAGACACTTTATGTGTAATAAAACTAATTACTTAACTCTCTTTTTAATACTTGTAATCTGTTTGCAACAGAAGCGTTGTATTGTTGATCACCTATTCTTAAAATAAATCCTCCAATAATTGACGGATCAACTATATTTTCTATTGTTATTTTTTTATCTGATAAAGTTGCAATTTTAGCTAAAACTTTAGCTTCTAAAGCAGCATCCATTGGGATTGCTGTCGTCACTTTTGCTACTTCGATTCCGTTGCCTTCATCAAATAGTTTGCTGTATTCTAGTGCAATTGCATCCAGAATTTCAAATCTTTTGTTTTCGAATAATAAATGAAACAAACCTTTAGTTACTCCATTTACATCTGCAAAAACTTCTAAAAGAGCACTTTCCTTAACTTCAACTCTTGTAGTTGGGTTTTGAATAAAGTCACTCAATTCTGAATTATTTTCAATTGTTGAAGCAATTGATTTCATATCGTTATTGACAGCTTCGGCAACACCTTTAGAGTTTGCTAAGTCCAAAATTGCTTTTGCATAACGAATTGCTGCTCTTGTACTTGCCATAATATTAGTTTAGCTTTACGTCACCTAACATTTTCTCTACTAATTTAGTTTGAGATTCTTTGTTAGATAATTCTTCTTTCAATAATTTTTCAGCGATGCTTAATGATAATGTTGAAACTTGAGATTTCAATTCGGCCATAGCAGCATTTTTTTCACTTTCGATAGCCGCTTTAGCCTGCTCAATCATTTTTTGACCTTGCGCCTGAGCTTCGTTTTTAGAATCAGCAATCATTTGCTCTTTCATTTCACGAGCTTCTTTTAGCATCGCATCACGTTCACCACGAGCTTCATTCAAAATTCTTTGATTATCAGCTTGTAGGTTTTCCATTTCTCTCTTTGCATTTTCAGCAGAAAGTAATGCATTTTTAATACCTTCTTCTCTTGCGGTAATAGATTCCATAATTGGTTTCCATGCAAATTTTACTAAAAGTAAAATTAAAACCAACAAGATTAAAGCTTGCCAAAAGAATAAACCGAATGAAAAATCGTTAATTAACTTATCCATTTTATAACTATATTAAAATATTTAATTTCCTTTTTTAAAAGTAACAACACCTTTAACCAACCGTTAAAGATGTTGTTATTTCTTTCTTTATTATTTTCCTAAGATCAAAGCAGCAAATGCTAAACCTTCTAATAAAGCCGCGATAATAATCATCGCTGTTTGAATTTTACCTGCAGCTTCTGGCTGACGAGCAATAGCGTCCATAGCAGATCCACCGATTTTACCTAAACCTAAACCTGCTCCGATTACTACTAATCCAGCACCTACTAAAGTTGGAATTGTTCCCATAACTATTTATATATATATAAAATTAAACTTCTAAATTAAATAATTGCTGTTTCATCTTCATGGTGATGAGCGTGATCATGATCCTGAACAGCCATACCAATAAACAATGATGATAACATTGTAAAAATGAAAGCCTGTAAAAATGCAACTAAAACTTCAATAACCGAAATAAATAATGTCAATCCCATAGAGATTGGCAAATCTGCAGCTAAATTTTTACCTACAAAGATCATTGCAATCAAGCTCATAATTACTACGTGTCCTGCAGTAATATTTGCATACAAACGAATCAATAATGCAAATGGTTTTGTTAATGTCCCTAAAACTTCTATTGGAGCTAAAATAATTTTCATTGGAACAGGAACTCCTGGCATCCAGAAAATGTGCCCCCAATAATCTTTGTTCGCACTAAATTGTGTAATGATAAAAGTAAAAGCTGCCAAACAAACTGTAATAGCAATATTTCCTGTAACATTAATTCCTAGTGGAGTCATACCTAAAAGGTTTAACAACCATACAAAGAAAAATACAGTTAATAGGTAACCCATATATTTTCTGTATTTTTTCTCACCAATATTTGGAACAGCGATTTCATCTCTGATAAAAATAATAAGTGGCTCTAATACTCTTCCAAATCCAGTTGGGATTGGTCCTTTTTTATATGATTTTGCTAAGCCAGTAAACATTAAGAATAATAGTATTGAAACAAAAAGCATTGATACAACATTTTTTGTAATTGAAAAATCTAATGGCTTTTCGTTTGAAGGATGACCGTGTTCATCAAAGTTAATAGTTCCGGCTGCATCTGTTTTATAAATTTTACCGTGAACCAATTTGTAAAAGTTTCCGTCAACTTCTGCAACTTCCTCTCCATGGTGTAATTTTGAAGATGAGAAAATTTTTAAACCTCCATCTATAAGTATAACTGGTAATGAAAAACCATAGTGTTTATTTTCTTTTTCATCTGAAAAGAAAACAAAGTCATGAGAATCTTGTAAGTGATGATCAATAAAAGCATCCACTTTTGCTTTTGGATCAAGAGCAGCATGCTCTTCTTCCTGATGAGCATTATGTGAAACTACTTTCTCTTCATGAGCTGTTTCAGTTTGAACATGCGTTGAGTCATTCTCTGGATTTGCAAAACCCATAATTGGTAGAGAAGCTACAAAAGCGGCAAGAATAAAGCTGAGCGGTTTGTTTGAAATCACCATATCGTGGAAAATCTTATTTTTTTACGTTTCTAAAATTTGGTGCAAAGGTACATTTTTTATTAATATTAAAAAGAATCTGAAAAATTATTTTTGAACGTTGTTTTACAGAATCGTTATTTTAACGCTTTTCATTTAATAATCGGACAGTTAAAAGCGTCTCAAATAACAAAAACAAAATAAATGTTATAAAAAAACAGACTTTTTCAATCATCACCTCTTCAGGTTTGTTTTCTAAAATCGGTCTTAAAATTAAATATCCTATTAACATTTGCGTAAATGTTCCAAACAAAAACGCCATTCCAACAATTTCAAAATTCTTCCTTTTTACTATTAATAATATAAGGTATAACAATGCGGATATTCCTAAAAAAAATAAATACAAAAATTCTATACTGTAATAAAAGTTTTTGGGGTTAACTTTTAAAAGTAAAAAAGCTACTTTGTGTAAAATATAAAAAACAAGGGCAAAAATGAATAATTGTAAAAACGGTTTGTAATTCTTTAAAAGCATTTGAAATATTTTTTGCAAAGATGCAACATTTATTTAAAGCCTTTTAAAAGATAATTACTTTGTTTTATTGATATCGTTAACCTGACGAATTACATTATATAAAGCAAGGAAAACGCCAATCATAACAAAAATTGTATTATAATAAACTTTCGGACTTGGATGATTCTCATCTAACCAAGTGCCAAAATAGGAAAACAAAAAAATAATGATTCCCATTTGAACCGGAATATTAATAAGTGGCATCCACTTATTTCTTCTATTTTTGTTCGGCTCCTTTTCCATCTTTCAAAATTACATCTTTAGAATTTGTTAGCATGGCACAAGTAGCGGTAAACTCGGCTCCAGGTTCAATAGACAGTTTTCCAACGACTACTTCTCCATGAATTTTTGCCGTAGCTTTTATATTAAGAATTTCTAAAACTTTTAGTTTTCCCTGAAACTCTCCTTCAATATCTGCATTATGGCAAATAATTTCACCTTTTATAATACCTGATGGTCCAATAACTAATTTTCCCTGCGAAGTAAAATTTCCTATCAATTCTCCATCGAATCTAAAATCGGCTTTAGAAACTATATCTCCTATAATAGAAGTTCCTTCAACAATTCTATTGGTTTTTCCTAAAAGCTCTGTGCCGCTTTTTTTTGCTTTTTCAAACATGATTATGGGGTTTTTGGAGATAAATAAGTCTGAAGGTTTTTCTTCATCTGAACAACTTTGTAATTATCACTTGAAATAATAATAAAAGGATGTGAGATTTTATATTTTTCATCATCTCTTAAAACTCCTGCAACATCTCTGGCATAAGCTTCAGATTTTATACCATGAATTGCAAAGAAGCTTTCGGTCTTATTATATTTATCAAGAGAAGTGGTTAATCTTTCAAAATTTTCAATTAATAAAAAAACCTTAATTGCTTCTTCAATTTTTTTAGCTGTTTTAGTGTCATTTTTGTCAACTAAATATAAAATTTTCCAGCTTTTTCCATTTGTAGTAAAATCCAGTTTTTCCAGAGTTGGAATTTGTTTTTCTAAAATTTCACGTGCGCTTTTGCCTTCCTCACTATTCGGATAATTATCAGCAACTTCCTCCATACTTTTTTTATAGGCAGCTAAACCTTCAACCTTTCCTAAAGTATTGGCTTTTAGCAACTCAAATTTAGAAACAATTTCATCTCCTGAATATTGATTTATCAGATTATCAATGTTATCAAGGACAGCGTCAAACTGTTCTTCCTGAAATAATTTATACCATTTTTCATATTCTTTTTCTGGCGATAAATTTTTGCCGTTTTCAGGATTTGTATTGTTTAAAATCTGGGCATATCTCGAATCTGGATAATTGGCAGTAATATCAGATTTTATCCTTTCTGCTCTTGCAGGATTTGTAATCTGATAGATTTTATACAAATTGTACATCGATGGCAAAATCCATTTCTCTTCAGGGTTATTACGAAGCAATTGTTCAAATTTATTGCTGGCCAAATCGTATTCCTTAAATTTTTCCTTGTAAATCAATCCCAATTGATAGTAGGCAAAATTGCGTTCTTTATCAATACTATCCATAGCAACCTGTGTTGTTGGAAGTTGTTTTTCGTAAAAATCTGTTGTATATTTTTCGACAACAATTGAATCCTTCAAAGCATTTAAAGAATCCTGTTTCATACTTACTGAATCCGTTAATGTTAATGCTGCATTAGCTTTTGAAGCAGATAATCTCCAGTTTCCGGTTAATGCTCTGTTACCCCACATTTTTTTGAATTGCAGTTTTCCGTAAGCAACTGTTGATGGGTTATAGAAATAGAAGGCACTTGCAACGTCATTTCCGGTTGGCGGATTGAAACCTCCGGGCATACCAACAGGCGAATTATTTCCTGTTGACTGCGGATTCACAGCTTCCGGGGCACTGCCTGAATTTGTATTTTGTTCGATATTTGCTAATCGTTCTTTCTCTTTTTCTTCTAAGATTCGTTTAGCTTCGTCTTTCTTTTTTAATTCTGCAATATAATTTTCAAAATACGTTTTTCTTTCAATTTCCGGTAATGCTTTAACCCTAATAATACTGTCATTGCGTTTTGCAATACCTTCATATTTGATAACATTATCTAAGTTTTTTCGGTTTTTTTCGATGTACGCAAATTCCCTGGTTTTCGGATCTAATTTTACTAAAGTACTATCATAATATTTGGCAGCCATCGTATAATCTGTATTTTTAAAATACATATTTCCTATGTTTCTGTAAGTTGATGCAGTTAAATAGGAATCCTGAGATTTTCTTTTTAAGGATTGATTGTAAAAAAACAGTGCGTCTTTCTGATTTTTCCTTTTATCAAAAAACACTCCCATTTCATAAAAAAGCACATCATAGTAAGGTCTGTTTTCACGATCTCGGACTAATTTATCATAGGTTTCTATAAATAGTGTGTCATTACCATTTTCATAATCATACATTTGTGCTTTTTTAGCATAAGCCTGCATCATATATTTTCTGTCAGCTTTACGATTCATATCAATTACTCCATCGTAAAAATAAATGGCACTGTCTTTTATTCCTGCTTCCTGATACATCTGACCCAAAATAAAACGATAACGTGCTTTGTCTTCGTTTATTTTAGAAAACTTTTCGGCAATCTTAAGTTTGGTAACGGCACTGTCTTTTTCTTCCAAATTTAAAAATGCCTCTGCGAGCAATGCATTTGCATCTGAAAATGTTTGTTTATCTAAATCATTTTTCTTCAATAAAAGCTTAATGTTTTTTATAACAATTGCGTCATTTCCTAAACGCATATTGGTTTTTTCACGCCAAATTTTTGCGGTATAAATATTACTGCTGTTTGGGTATTTGTATAAAATATAATTGAATGCTTCAAGTGCCGGAATGAAACGCTGGTCGTAATAACGAGCTTTTCCAAGCATTAAATAGGCTTCATCAATCTGACTGTTTTTTTCTCTTCCGCCAATGTTCATCGAGTGCTTCTGAATCGCTTTTGTCGCTTTTGTTTCTGCCAGTTCAAAATCGGGATTTTTGGTTTTTTCCTTCTCGGAAATATTGTCATCGACCTGCATTTTTTCAATTGGCAGCATCTTCCAAAAATTATCCTGATTATTCCCTTTTATGGTAGCTAACCCTTTATCTAAAGCAATTCCTCCATTATACAAAATGTTATATTTTGTACTTAAGGCATGTGAATTTCTAGCCAAAAAAGTGTCTCTTTTGGTAGAACAGGCTATCAAAAAAAATAAAAAAATAAATGGAAAACTATATTTCAGCGTATTCTTTTTCAATAGAAAAGAGTTTAAATCAATTAACTTCTAAAAAGGATTTTTAGTATAATGACTGGTAAAAATACGCTTCTTTTTGAAATATGAAAATTTAAACCGCAAAAAACGATTCCAGTTCCTGTAGCGTCTCTTTTGAGGTTTGAATATCTTTTACAACTTCTCCTTTATTCAAAGCTACAATTCTGTCACAAACCTCAACAGTATGCTGCAAATCATGGCTGGAAACGAGAACAGTAACATTTGGATTTTCGGCCAGTTCTTTTATGATTTTTTTTAATCGGCTTACTGTTGTCGGATCTAAATTGGCAAAAGGCTCATCTAAAATAATCACTTCAGGATTGCCAATAAGTGTGGCAATTATTCCAACTTTCTTCTGGTTTCCTTTCGATAAATCGCGTAAATATTTTTTGTTTTTTAGAATTTCACCGTTAAAAAATTCTTCGTGCTGTGCCAATAAAGCATCAACATCTGCCTTATTTTGATAACGCAAATCTCCTATAAAATAAAAATATTCTTCGGGGGTCAAATATCCAATCAGGAAACTTTCATCTAAAAAAGAACCGGTAAACGATTTCCAGTTTTCGCTTGTATTGACCTGAATAGTATTATTGGTAATGTTTCCCGTTGAAGGCTGAATGAGGTCTAATAATAAACTAAAAAAAGTGGTTTTTCCAGCACCGTTATTACCGACTAATCCAAAACTTTGTCCTTTTGGAATTTCAAGATTGTTTATGTTTAAAACTGTTGTTCCGTTATATATTTTTGAAAGTTGATTTACTTGTATCATTATAATTTTAGATTTTTGAATTAAGATTTTAGATTTGTCAATTAAGGCTATTGTCTAATTGACACATTTTCAAATTGACTAATTAATTTTTCTGTTTGTAAGCTTGAATGGTACTGTATTTTTCGATTTTGTATCTTTTCTCTATAAGCGAAAACACTTTATTCCTAAAGATAAAACCAAGAACCCCTGCTCCGGCTACTAAAGATAATCCTAAAGCTTTATCGCCAAAATGAAGACCAATCCAGTATAGCAATAATGGCAATAATAATTTTGGCAAAGTCAGCAGCATGGCACTTACATTAAATGCTTTTTTGTCTCCAAAAGCACCACCGGCATTACTTAAATCAATTGGAGTTTTAGTAAAAGCGCCGCCAAGAAGTACCAAATGTGAGTTGACTCCGATATTGTAAATGGCACCAACTACAATTGTCAGATAAATTTCTAATCCGTAAAAAAGGTAAAATGATGCTAAGATTGTAGAGATAAAAGTGGCAATTACAATGAGCCACCATTTTGAAGTAATGTATCCGCGATACGGAATATTTTGTGTCATCATCAATTGATAATATGAACTATCCCAACTTGGTACAAACTGCCCGAAGACAAATAAAAATCCGCCCGAAACAAAAATCCCGGCAAAAATATGCATGATGGCTGGCTGGTGTGTATTTCCGAAAAAGATCAACCCATAAAACAAAAAGAAAAAACTCATTATCAGTGTAGTTTTAGATCTTTTATTTCTTCTGATCAATTTAATATCATTTTTAAGAAATGTACCCAATGTTCCAAATTGATTCAGCCAAACAAGATTTTCAGTTGTTGCTATGTCTTCTTTTTTAGAAAGTCCAGCATCCAAAAACAGATTATTCTTAAAGTATTTAAATGTAAATTGATACAAGCCAATCAACAGCAAAACCGGAATTAAAAACATCCATTTTGTATCATAAAATCCCTGAAAAGCAGGAGCTGTAAAGATTGTAATATCAAATAATTTGTAATATTGTGCAGCTCCTAAGGCCAAAGCTATTCCGATAAAAACAATAAATAATTTATCAATATTACTTAAAATAATATTCAAAAAATTGTTGATGTATATTAAGGAGAAAATCGCAAGAAACCAAAAAAGGATTCCCAAAACATCGTAGCCTTCAATTATTAATACAATGGAGAAAGGAACAAAAAAAAGAGCGTGTACCCAATTGAAAAAAGATAAAGCCGTTTTACCTAAAGAAAAATGAACTATCGTATGTTTTTTAAAAGGCAGAACCAACAAAGGTTTTATGTTCAACACCGGAATTGCCTGCATCAGCAACCTAATAATTAGGTCAAATAAGAAATAATAAATCAAAAATTTGTTGATCGTTACCAGCGGTTCCAGATTCATTTTTTTTAGGATATAAAATGCCCCAACTCCCATCCCGATAAAAATTATCGAAAAATACACCATCAAAAAACCTATCAAAATTTTCATCGCCAGGTTTGCTCCAAACGATGCCGATCTGGTAAAGGCTTTCCATTCGAGATAAATAAACTTTTTAATCATGGTTCTTTGGTTTTCAGTTTTGTAGTAAGAGATCAAAAGTAGAAAAACGTTACAAAAAAAAGTTAAAAAAAATAATTTAGTGTCCGTCATTTAATCTCCGTTTGCTACTTTTGCATAAAATATACAATCATGCCTTCATTCTTGAAACTCATAATTAAAGAGGTAAAACGTGAAACTGCCGATGCGGTTTCAATCCTTTTTAATGTTCCCGAAGAACTAAAACCAGACTATAAATTTATTGCAGGACAATATCTAAACTTAAAATTAACCCTTGATAATCAAGAAATTCGTCGTGCTTATTCTATTTGTTCTGCACCCGAAAGCGGCGAATTAAGAATTGCTGTAAAAGCAGTTAAAAGCGGTTTGTTTTCGCAATTTGCCAATACCAGACTTAAAGCCGGAGATGTTCTTGAAGTAGGTAATCCAGAAGGAAAATTTACTTTTGAACCAGATGCCGAAAGACAAAAAAACTACGCAGCTTTTGTTGCTGGAAGTGGAATTACTCCTGTCCTTTCTATCATAAAATCGGTTTTAAAAAGTGAACCAAAAAGTACTTTTGTATTGGTTTACGGAAACAGAACTCCTCAAACAACTATTTTTCACCAGGAATTACATGACCTGCAATTGCAATATGTAGGACGCCTGTTTGTACATTATGTATTTAGTCAGGCTAAAGCCGAAAATGCTTTGTTTGGAAGAATCGATAAATCGGCAGTAAATTTTGTCCTGAACAACAAACACAAAGAATTACAATTTGATAAATTCTATTTGTGTGGTCCGGAAGAAATGATCAATACGGTTTCTGGAATTTTGAAAGAGAAAAACGTAAAAGAATCCGCTATTAAATTTGAGCTTTTTACTTCTTCATCTCAGGAACAGGAAATAAAAACCTCACTGGAAGGACACACAAAAATTACCGTTTTGGTTGATGATGATGAAGTTTCATTTGAAATGTCCCAAAAGCAAACCATTTTGGATGCTGCCTTAAAACAAGGAATTGATGCACCATATTCTTGTCAGGGCGGAATTTGCAGCAGCTGTTTAGCTCGCGTAACTTCTGGAACTGCAGAAATGACTAAAAATTCTATTTTAACGGATAAAGAAATAGCTTCAGGCTTAATTTTAACTTGTCAGGCACACCCAACTTCAGAGTCTATTTATATTGATTATGATGATGTTTAGAAGTTAAAAATCCAAAGTAGCAACATCCCAAAATCCAATTTAAAGTTAGATTTTGGGATTTTTTTTGATTTTACATTGTTTTTCAAATTCATTTATCAACTTTCAATAAATTACAAAGTGATTTCATACATTTAGCCATTTAATTATTCTATATCTATGAAACCCTTTCTGTTTTTATTATGCTCCTTATACTCTGCTATTTGTTTCTCACAAACGGATTATAAAGCCTTTAACGATAAATATAAAGAATTTGTTTTTTATGCAAAACCTAATAAAACAAACAAACTCTCCAAATATTTTGAAAAACAAATCAGTTCAAAATTAGTTAATGGCTACGATACTTACAGGATTAGAGATGATATAAAAAGCCCGAAAACTATCACTTTAACTTTTAGATTTGACGAACAAAGTAAAATAAAAAACATCATTGTAAATTCGCCTTATTCAGAATTAAATAAATCCATTCAGGAGGCTTTTAAGAATTATGATATTGAGGATTTGAATATTCCTGAAAAAAGCCCTCTTAATACGTACGTATTACAGATACTTTCTTCAGAAGGTGATAAAATGGTAATTAATTGCAGTACTCATGTAGTGTATGACAGAATTCCTATTGTTAAAGATTGTGAATCATGTAAAGACAAATATAAACTATACAATTGTCTTAATAAACAAATTTCAGAACATGTTGCGAATACAATATCTCCTATTGAAATTAAGAAATCTAAACAATTAGGAATGCTAAATTTAGAGGTCAAATTCTTAATTAATGAGCAAGGAATTATTGAACAAATAGATTGCAAAGCACCAACAGATAGTTTGACAAAGGAATTAAATCGAGTAGTTGGCTTATTTCCAAAAGTTAAGATTCCAGCAACTCGTAATGGTAAACCAATATATTTTGTTTACAAAACAACAGTTAGTCTTCAAATAGATACTAATGATGAAAAATACAAAGAAGAAACTTTAAAATACAAAGAAGAAAATTTAAGATTAATAGATACCTTATTAAATCCAAATAGTGAATTAGCCATTCATTTTAAAAACAATTTAAACCCAGAAGAACTTACAAAAGTTGTTTTTCCTTCAGGAAAACGAGATATTTATTTAAGTTTTAATTTTAATAAAAATGGAAACCCAATAAATATTAAAACAAATTCGCATTTACCAGAACTTAATAACAGACTTGTTGAAATCTTTAAAAAATATTCATTCGAAAAATTAAATATTAAATCTACAAACATTTTAGAATCTTACAAATACCCCATTATAGTTAAAAGATTCGATAAAAAAAGTATTAAAAGTACAGATAAACCAACCGTTTTTATTCCACCAATATTTGATAAAAATTGTGGAAAATCTAAAAATCCAGATGAGTTATACGATTGTTTAGATCAAAATATTAAAGAAATAGTTGTTGGGAACTTTAAAAATAATATACGGCATAAAACTAAATTGACAGGTATTATTCGAATTAGTTGTCATTTTCAAATAGATGCAAATGGTAATATTATAAACGTAAAAGCAACAGCTCCTAACCCATCGATTTGTAATGAACTAGAGCAGATAATTAAAAATATTCCATCTGTGTATCAACCTGCTTTTTTAAATGGAAAAGCTATAAAAACAAGTTACAATTATTCTTATCGTTTTAACAATGGAAAAATTGATGAATTTAAAAATCTCATCAGAACTTATTATAAAAGAGGAGACAAAAATTAATTAGTTTTTATTTATCCTTTTCTCAGAATTATAAAAAAGCATTCCACAAGAACATATTCTTCTGTCTCTTATTTTCTTCCTTATCCTCTCCATAGCTGAACCAATCTTTTGTTTTTTCTTCAAAAAATAATTTTATTCCATTAAAGTCATACATTTTTTTGGCTGTTATGGGCTTTATATCAGATTTGTTGGTAATCTCTAAATCTATTTTTGTAGCTATAAATGAGGTATATAATCTTGGGATTGTAAGTCCTAATATCATACCCGGCAATCCATTTATTGAGCATGGACCTCCGGAAATGGTTATGTCGTCTGTATAAAAAGCAAATACATATACCTCATCCATAATTTTTCCTACGGCTTTTCGGCAATTGTAACCTGCTATTTCCCTATGTTCATTTGTGATTTGCCATTCTATTTTTGGAATGCTGTCTGCAATTACGAAATTGGTTCCTACTATTTGTTTTTGCATGTTGATTTTTCCTGTTGTAAAATCAAGAAACCACGCATTCTCTTCATCAGCATCTTTTAAGTGTTTTGGGATTTTCGTTTTTGGACTCCATCTATCAAATTTATAAATGCTTTTATTGTCTGCAAAAGTATAGGTAAAGTAGGAAATTTTTAGATCAGAAAGGTTCTCTTTCATCATCTCATCCCAACTGTCATTACTCATTGTTTTTTTAATATTGGTATTTACCTCATATTCAATTACAGCTTTATCGATAAATTGCTGTGCTCTTGATGCGAATGTAAATAGCAGTGCTGCAATAAAAAAAAGTAGTGATTTCATAATCTTGCTATTATTATTTTTATCAATCCCTTATTATTTAAAAGATTGTTAAATTGATTTTAGAATGCTCGCTGTTTGTAAACTATAAATAGCCCTAAACTATTTTTTTGCTGTTATATCTTTGTTTTTAAAATTCCAGGTAAAACCTACCATTGCATATCTTTTTAGCCTGTCGTTTTGTTCCTCGCCTATTATGTTTTCATAAACGTATCTTCTGATTCCTATGTTTTGATTCAAAATATCCCTTACCAGAATGTAAGCTGTGAATTCATCATTTTTAAAGGTGCGCTGTAGTCTGGCATTCCATAATTGGTTAGTAAGGTTGGTTTGAAAATCAACCGTTTTTTGACGGGAATATAAATTGTAGTCAGTAGATAGTTTCCATTTTTCCCTAAAATAAATGCCTATATCCAAACTTAAATTATTTGTGTTAAATGATTTTATTTCATCGTTTTGAGACGTACTGTTTCTATTATTTGAAAAATAATTATTTAAACTAAATTCGTATTTTTTTTCTTTAAACTTGCTTAAATAAACTGAAAATCCGGAGTTTAAAGTATTTGAATTATTTATTATGTTATTGATGCTAAGTACTGATCTGTTGTAGTTAAGGGTTGGATTAAGATTAACATACAAATCTATCTTTTTTACCTTAAATCCGTATCCGAAGTAAAAATTACCTGAAAAATTACCGTTTGTATTAATAGGTGTGGTAATTGTTTTAGCACTTTCCGGATCTATATCTTTATTGTAAGAAATTAAATTGGAAGTCGATCTAAGAGAAATATTTTGATAAAATTGAGATTCTGTCAAAATACTATAGCTGTTGTGCATTATGTTTATACTATTGGTAAAAGATTGCTTTAAATCCGGATTACCTAAAATTTGATTAAAGAAATCCTGATTGTTTCTTAAAGGCTGTAATTGATCTATAGTAGGCTGTTTTGTTGCCCCTTGATAAGTAAAACGCAAGTTGCTGTTGCTTTTATACTTATAAGAAAAATTTGCAGATGGGAAAAAGTTAGTGTAATGACGTTTGTACTCTTTGTTTAATGTTTGATCCTGCAAATCAAAAGATGTAAAACCGAAACCACTTCCAAAACTATAATTTATTTTTTTAGCATTGTAGCTCAATTTTATATTTGGTCTGTGTGTTGTAATCGTCTGCCTGAACTGGTTTGATAATGACTCCACAACCAAATCATAATTTCCTGTATCTTCCGAATAATCATAAGTTAAATAATTGCTTTTGCCTGTGTTATGATTAATCTGATACCCAAATTGTATGGCAAAATTTTTATTAAGAGGTTCTGTATAAGTAACGTTTAGCGCCAGGTTTTGATTTGTTTTTTCCCCTACTTTATTCTGGTCTATGTCATCCCTAAAAGAAAAAACACCTTCATTATAACTTTCATTGTAAGATTTTAAAAAATTATTTGAATTTGTGTTCAACATATTCCAGCTCCCATTTACAGAAAATGTACGGCGTTGTTTAGCAAACTTATGTTTAAATAAAACATTTGCCTGCAAAGATTGCTTGTCCGAATTTGTAATAAAAGTTTTTTGCTGTTTGTTTTTTAATAATCCATCGTTTCCAGTAGTAGCTCCGTCTGTAAATTCATCGCTCTCAGTATCATAAAAATTTGTTCTGGCAGTAAATTTTATAGAATTTACAGAGTCTAATTTTACATCGTAAGTAGCATTAAATTTAAAGTTGCCCCTGTTTACATTACTCACCGTCGATGTATTTTCATTTAACTGAGTTTCTCCTACCTGCGTTTGAGTATTCCTTTTGTTATTGTTGGTATAAATCTGCTTATTATATTTTGGCGACAGATTCAATGTTTGCTTATCGTTCCACTTATTGCTGTACTGCAATCCTGCATTCGTATTTTTGATAAAGCCGTTTTGAGTGTCAACATTAGGCTCTTCATCATTATTTCCACCTGTCCATTCGTAACTTACATTTCCGTCGTCATCCATATTCATGCTGACATCGTCACGGCCTCCAAATTTATCGCTGTCTTGCCAGCTTAGTCCATCCTGACCCGTATTTCCGTTTAATATAAACGCTGAGAGTTTTCTTTTGCCCTTAAAACTACTAAACATCGAATTGATATTGTACCGGGAATCTCCATCCGTTGCGGGCTGGTTTGCCGCATCTATTTTTCCAAAATAACCTTTCTTTTTATCTTCCTTTAATTTCAGGTTGATCGTTTTTTTTGTTTCACCATCGTCTATGCCCGTAAACTCGGCCTGGTCGCTTTTTTTATTAAAAACCTGTACTTCTTTTACTGCATCTGCCCGTAAGTTTTTTACCGCCATGCCAGGATCATCTCCAAAAAATTCTTCACCATCAACGAGTACCTTTTCCACTGTTTCACCCATTGCTTTTATGGTACCGTTCTTATCTACTTGTATTCCGGGGAGTTTTTTTAGCAATTCTTCCACATTTGCATTTGCATCCACTTTAAAATCGCTTGCCCTGTAACTTGTCGTATCGCCTTTAATCCTTATTGAGCCTGTCTTTATTATTATCTCTTTCAACAGTTTCATTTTGCTTATCAGTGTAATAGTGCCAAGATTATTATCGCCATCATTAATCGTTATGGAATCTAAATAATCGGCATATTGACTATGGGTGGTCATTAGGATATAATTTCCTGCTTTTATATTCCTGATATTAAATTTTCCCTCTTTATCAGATCGGGTAAATTTGTATAAAATAGAGTCTTTGGGAGTCAGTAAAGCAACAACTGAATTATAAATGGGAGTGTTTTCGCTTCCATCGGTTAAAACACCTGAAAGATTTGCTTTTTGAGAAAAGGATGAAAAAGAAAATAAGAACAAAATTGCAATTGTAATTTTTTGCATAAATAAGTTTCTGATTTATATTAGCATTTATTTGGCTCTGATTTGTAAGACCTAACTCACAGCCGTCGAAAGTACATTATTGCCAGAAACTCACCTGTTAAATAATTGATAAAATTATTCTTTCAAAAAAAACAAAACAATAACTCTTCTATTTGTTTAATTTTATTTTAATTCACTTTAATTAAGTTATTTAAAACTTTTACAATAGAGTCTACTGTGATTGTTGACATTGCGTCTTTATAGCCTTCCACTATTTTATTTCCGTAAACTGAAGTTGGCAAATGTGGATATTGATTTCGATCTGATGTCAAAGCGTTTTCTAAACTTTGGTTAAATGGTAAAAATCCTGCATATGGATGTGTTGCGCCCCAAAGTGTTACAACTTTTACACCTAACATTGCAGCAATGTGTGCGTTCCCCGAATCCATAGAAAGCATAACATCAAGATTGCTAATGAGTTGCAATTCTTGCTGAAATTTAATTTTTCCAGCTATATTAATTACATTTTCAAATGGTTTTGAAAGCGAATCCAATATTTCGATTTCCTCTTTTCCTCCTCCAAAAAGAAGGATTTTATAATTTGGATTTTGTGCTAATGTATAAATCACTTCCTTCATTAAATCCAAAGGATAAACCTTAGAATCATACTGTGCAAAAGGTGCAATTCCGATTAATTTTTGATTTTGGTTTCCGATAATTTCTAAAATATCTGAACTCAAATTTGACTTTTCAGGAAACTCAGGATTTGATAAATCTATTGTAAAACCTAGTTCTTCAAACACTTTTACATGTCTTTCGAACATTGTAGGCAATTGTTTGAAAATCTTATTTTCGACCCTTGTCAATTCTTTTTTTCCTTCCCGGCCTTTATCAACGGTGGCTCTTTTTTTTCCGCTTAAAGCGAAAAGTAAACTCACAACCTTAGATCGTAAAACATTATGAAGATCTGCAAAAGCATCAATTTTGAGTTTTTTAACGTCTTGGTATAAGCGCAATAGTCCCGTAAAACCTTTATGCCTTTCTTTTTCATCAAAAGCAAAAAAATCCAGATTCGGAATTCCCTCAAAAAAAGGTTTAAAAAACGGACGTGAAATTACGGTGATTTTAATATGTGGATACTGTTTTACAAAAGCCCGTAAAACAGGAACCGTCATGGCGACATCTCCCATTGCGGATAGTCTCATGACGGCTATATGTTTAATTTTATTGGACAATTTTGCCAATTATTTTTTGTTTTGATATAACACCGGGTTCAAATCATCGTCGTTGTACATTTTCATTTGTTTGTACACTTTCATGAATTTATCCCCATTTTCGATGTCTGTCAATAAATCTTCAATTGCTGTAGATAAATCGCTTCTTTGCTCTAAAAGAATATTTAATTTTTCCTGGCATTTATCTCTGTGTTCCTGTGAAGCTTCCATACGATTAGCTTCTTCCTGCATATGATAAATTTTTAAAGCTAAAATTGACAGTCTGTCAAAAGCCCATGCCGGACTTTCTGAATTGATTTTTGCACCGTCTTTTGCTTTTACATGACTGTATTTCTGCAAAAAGTAGCTGTCAATATATTCCACCATATCAGTACGTTCCTGATTAGAGGCATCGATTTTTCTTTTTAAGGTCAAAGCTGCCACAGGATCAATTTGCGGATCACGAATAATGTCTTCGTAATGCCATTGAACGGTGTCAATCCAGTTTTTCAAATACAATAAATGTTCAAATTTATCTTTTGGGAAAGGATTATTTATCGGTTGGTCAACATTATCAAACTCATGATAATCCTTGATACTTTGTTCGAAAACTGAATACGCTAATTTTGAAAACATGTCTTTAATTATTAGAGAAGCAAAGATACTTTTTATACTTTTATAGTGTGAAAAAAACGGTTGTTTTTTCATTTTAGTATCACAAATCATTGATAATTCTAAAAACTCCAAATGAAAATTCATTATATCTCTGAAAATAATAGCGTGCTGAATCACTTTTTGGGTCAAATCAGAAATGTAAACGTTCAGCAAGACAGTATGCGTTTCCGAAGAAATATTGAACGAATTGGTGAAATTATGGCCTATGAGCTGAGCAAAGCCATGCCTTATAAAAATGTAGAAATTCAAACACCTCTTGGCATTAAAAAAACAACCGAAATTGAAAGTGATTTGGTTTTATGCTCTATTTTAAGAGCAGGATTACCGCTTCATAATGGTTTTTTGAATTATTTTGATTATGCCGAAAATAGTTTTGTTTCGGCCTCCAGATACCATCCAAATGATGATGATGAGTTTGAAATTCTAGTGGAGTATCAGGCGCTTTCAAACTTAAACGATAAAACGGTTTTGCTTCTTGATCCAATGTTGGCCACTGGTCAATCGATTGTAGCTGTTCATGAAAAATTAGTTCAGAATGCAATTCCAAAAGAGATTCATATAGTAGTCGTTATCGCTGCCCCTGAAGGAGTTGCGCACCTCGAAAAAAATCTTCCTGACAGCTGTCATTTATGGGTTGCTGCCTTAGACGAAAAATTAAACGAAAAAAACTATATAGTCCCAGGACTTGGCGATGCCGGTGATCTTGCTTACGGAAGCAAATTATAATTGAGAGAAAAAAGTAAACAAACTGCAGCAGATAAGTACATAAAACACCACTTCTCTATTTAGTTTTTGCTGCATATATTCAGTATGGCTAGATGCCATAATCGTCAAAGGTGTAATACTAAACAATAGTAAATCATTGCTTTTGTTTGGTGAAAGAATGAAAATAAAGACAGCTATAAAAAAACAAGCTATTACCTTTTTGTATGAAGTATGTACAATTTGCGGTCTGTCTGATAAGGTTGTTAACATGGAAACCACAAAAAATAAAACAACTGCAACATAAATTGAAAATGATCCGTTTTCGTAATTGTTTTTAAAATAATCAATTCTTAAATCAATAACTGCCCTATCCTGAATAAATTGTATGGCATCGAAATTGAAAATAAGCGATGTCATTAAAAATAATAAAGCAACTGCAAAAAGAGCAATAAATGGTAAAATCCAATTTCTATAATCCCTGGATACGTGAAAAATTATAGATATAAAAACCAATATCAGGAAAAGAACGCACCAAAATTGAAATAACGCAGCCACTAAAATCCAAAAAGAAGCATCAAATATTTTTTCTTTTGAAGCTTTTAACGATTGGAGGGAAATCAATCTCCGAAGCGCCAATAACAGAAAAAAGTTTGCATATATAACATTCGGATTGTTGAAAATTGTTGGGAAAAACAATAAGAATAATAAATAGAAAAGTATTGCGTATCCGTTGTCCTTGCTGAGCCCGTTTTTTTTAACGATGAAATTTATCAGAAAAAAAGAAGCAAAAATAAAACACATTAGACTTATTTTCTGAAACGCCAAAAAATAAGAACTCATCCATAACGGTTCCTGAATTTGAAACAGAAAAAAGAAAACCAGTATTAAAATTACGACCAAAGAATAATTTAATGGTGTAGATTTTTTAAAAACACTTGTAATCATAAGGATATTTTATACTTTTGTGACTGTAAATATAATACTTGTTTAAAAAGGAAAACCCAACAAGTTGAAAAAAGATTCTATTACCTGAATTTTGTCTTCAATGCGTTACAAAATAAATAACATATAATTTTATAAATTATGACAGCTTTTTTCGAAGGAATACAATACTTATTCGTCAACATTTTATTTGCTCCACTTGATTTCTTACGTCGCTTGGAACTTGTTTCCTGGTTTGGTGCAAATACAATTAACTGGATTTTTATGATTATCTGCTCTGTAGCAATTGTATATTGGATTAAACAATTACGTATTTTTGATGACGCAGGGACAGAAAATCAAGATACTACGGCTCATTCATTTTTAAAATAAAAAACTAACCCTTTTTCAAGGGCTAGAGAATTTATTTAAATTAAATCGAAACCAATATCTTTTCTAAAATACATCTTATCAAAATTTAGTTTATCTATGTTTTGGTAAGATTTTTTTATGGCCTGTTGGAAATCATCTCCATAAGATGTAATTGTTAATACACGTCCTCCATTACTAACGACATTTTCGTTATCTAATTTTGTTCCCGCATGAAAAACGATAGAATCTGTAATATTTTCTAAACCTGCAATTACTTTTCCTTTTTCAAATTCTTCAGGATATCCACCGGAAACCACCATAATTGTAGTCGCACTTCTTGGATCAACTTCTAATTCGAAAGTGTCTAACTTTTGATCTGCCACAGACTGAAACAATGCTACCAAATCTGATTTTAGTCTTGGCACCACCACTTCAGTTTCAGGATCGCCCATTCTCACATTGTATTCAATAACAATTGGTTCATTTTTTACATTGATCAAACCAATGAATACAAAACCTTTATATTCGATCCCGTCTTTTTGAAAACCTTCAATTGTTGGTTTTACGATTCGGGTTTCAATTTTTTCCATTAAAACAGCATCAACGTAAGGAACTGGAGAAACCGCTCCCATTCCGCCTGTATTTAATCCTGTATCTCCTTCTCCAATACGTTTGTAATCTTTCGCAGTTGGAAGAATTTTATAGCTTTTTCCGTCAGTTAAAACGAAACAGCTTAATTCGATTCCGTCTAAAAATTCTTCTATAACTACTTTTGAACTTGCTGCGCCGAATTTTTCATGAACCAGCATGTTTCTTAATTCTGTCTTTGCTTCTTCAAGATCATGAATAATCAAAACTCCTTTTCCAGCTGCTAATCCATCTGCTTTTAAAACGTATGGTGGCTGTAAAGTTTCTAAGAAATCACATCCTTTTTCTACCGTTTCAGCAGTAAAACTGTCGTAAGCAGCTGTTGGAATATTGTGTTTCATCAGGAATTCTTTAGCAAATTCCTTGCTTCCTTCTAATTGAGCACCCAATTTTGATGGCCCAATTACCGGAATATGATTTAAACTTTCGTCGTTTTTAAAATAATCGTAAATACCTTTTACCAATGGATCTTCAGGTCCAACGACTACCATTTTTACATTTTCTTTTAGTACAAATGCTTTTATGGCATCAAAATCGGTTGGAGACATATCAACGTTTGTAGCAATTCCAGCTGTTCCAGCATTTCCTGGTGCAACAAAAAGTTTTTCGCAAAGCGGACTCTGAATCATTTTCCACGCAAAAGCATGTTCTCTTCCTCCTGATCCCAATAGTAAAATTGTCATGGTATAGTTGTATTTAGTTGTGGTGCAAAAATAGTGGGTTTTACCCTTAAATAATAATTTTTTTTACTTACTTTTGACGTTAGCAACGCGAAAGGTATGATAATTTCATTTAGATCTAAAGAAACTGAAAAAATTTGGAATGGAATTATTGTAAAAAAACCTTCTGTAGAAATACAGCAAATTGGCAGAAGAAAACTTAGAATGCTACATAATTCTTTAAATTTAATAGATTTAAGAATTCCTCCTTCTAATCGTTTAGAAAAACTGTCAGGAAACTTAAAAGATTTTTACAGCATCAAAATTAACAATCAGTGGCGAATCATTTTTTGTTGGGAAGACGGGAACGCTTCTAGTGTTGAAATTGTCGATTATCACTAAAGTGAACTAAAAATGGAAAAATTAAAAAACATACATCCCGGAGAAATTTTATTAGAAGAATTTTTAATTCCTCTGAATATAACACCTTATCGTTTGTCAAAAGATTTGAAAATTCCTCAAACCAGAATTTCAGAAATTACAAAAGGAAATCGCAGGATAACTGCTGATACTGCTTTGCGTTTAAGTCAATATTTTGGTAATTCTGCTAAATTTTGGCTAGGCCTTCAGGATGATTTTGATATTGAAGAAGAAGAATCAAACAAAGGTCAGGAATTAAGATCGATCAAACGTTTCGATTTAAAAGAAGCAATTTAATGATTTCTCTTTTCGATATTTCGCTTCAATTAAATGGTTTTCCAATAAAGAAAGCTAAAGCTGAATTGGAGCGAATTATAAATTTATCCGAGGAAGATTATGGTGTGTTTCTTCAAAATAAAAAGGAAGAAATTGTTTCTTTTCATTTGCAAAACAACCCTTTTTATCAGGAATTAGTTGGAAATAAAACAACACCAAAATGGGAATATTTGCCTATTTTGAATAAACAAAATCTTCAGAAACCACTCCAAGAACGACTTTCAAAAGGGTATAATCTTAAAAACATTTACCTCAACAAAACTTCCGGATCCAGCGGAACACCATTTGTTTTTGCCAAAGATAAATATGCTCATGCTTTAACCTGGGCTTCGAATATTATGCGTTTTGGCTGGTTTGAGATTGATTTTAATCATTCGTATCAGGCTCGTTTTTATGGTATTCCAATGGATTTTGTTGGCTATCAAAAAGAACGTTTTAAAGATTTTTTGAGCCGTCGTTTTCGCTTTCCGGTTTTTGATTTGTCTGATGAAGTATTGGAAAAATTTTTGCAGAAATTCAAAACCAAAAAATTCGATTACCTCAACGGTTATACAAGTTCTATTGTTTTATTTGCGAAATATTTAGAGCAGAAAAATATCATATTAAAAGATATCTGTCCAACTCTAAAAGCTTGTTTTGTTACTTCGGAAATGCTTTTTGAATCTGATAAAAAATTATTGGAAAAACAATTCGGCATTCCGATAATCAATGAATACGGAGCTTCGGAATTGGATTTAATTGCTTTTGAAAATCCTCAAGGCGAATGGCAGGTTAACACTGAAACGCTGTTTGTAGAAATTTTAGATGAAAACAACAATGTTCTTCCTTACGGAGAAGAAGGCCGAATTGTGATTACTTCTCTGTTCAATAAAGCAAATCCTTTTATTAGATATGAAATTGGCGACATCGGAATTTTAGATGAAAAAAGCACACCTCAAAAACCAATTCTAAAGCAATTAATTGGAAGAACAAATGACGTTGCCATTTTGCCAAGTGGAAAAAAATCACCAGGATTAACTTTCTATTATGTGACCAAAAGCATAATTGAAGATGATGGTAACGTTAAAGAATTTATCATCAAACAAACCCTATTAGATACTTTTGAAATTGAATATGTTTCTGAGAAAGAATTAAATACAGAACAAATTCAAAAAATAGAAAAAGCAATTTCCTTATATCTTGAACCTAATTTAAACTTCACTTTTACCCGAAAAAATATTTTAGAAAGAACCAATCGTGGAAAATTAAAACAATTTAAATCCTTTCTTTAATATAAATAAAATCTTACATTTGTTTTTCTAATTAAAACTTATGGACAATCGATCTTTACTTACAGAAGAAACAATTTCAAATAAAATATATTTTATACGCAATCAAAAAGTGATGCTTGATCGTGATTTGGCTTTACTTTATCAAATTGAGACGAAAGTTTTAAAACAAGCTGTAAAAAGAAATTTATCAAGATTTCCCGAAGATTTCATGTTTGAGTTATCACAAAATGAATTTGATAACTTGAAGTCACAAATTGTGACCTCAAGTTGGGGAGGCACGAGAATACTTCCTTATGTTTTCACCGAACATGGAGTTTTAATGTTGTCAAGTGTATTGAAAAGCAACAAAGCAATCCAGACCAATATTCAAATTATGCGTATTTTCACGAAAGTGAGACAAATGCTTTTGGATACCACAGAAATTAAAGTTGATATTCTTCAAATTCAAAAGAAGTTGGAGAATCATGATAAAAATATCGAATTGGTTTTCTCTTATTTAGATGAATTGACTGAGAAAAAAGATAACGAAAGTGAAAGAGTTAAAATTGGATATAAAAAATAATTGGACGTCGTAAATTGCGACCTAAAATTTTAAGCTCTATTCTCTAAGGTGACAAATTTTGACCTTTAAAGAATGCTAAATCTTCTTAATATATCGAGGTTTTATAATCAACTGGGTAAATAAAAACCGCGTCATCAGCATAACAGAAAATACAAAATTAAATCCGTGAAATTCTCTGTAAACGCCAAAATTGTGTTTGATCAATTTGAATTTTGATGATGAAACAGAATCCTTTCTAATTCTATAAAATGCTAAAGATTCCGGAACTGGTTTTGTAACCTGAATTTGTTTTAAAATCGTAAGCCACAAACGCCAATCCTGCCTTTTTTGAGTTGCTTCTAAAGTAATTTTTCCAAAGTAATCAGCATCATAAATGGCGGTTAAATTGCCTACGTAATTACAAAAGAACAATTGTTGGTAGGTTAAATTTACAGGTGCCTGAACACGTTTATTTAAAGAATTACCATCTTCGTCAATACAATCGTAAAAACTAAAAGTGAATGGCGAGTTATTTGCTTTTAAAAACTGAATTTGCTTTTCTAATTTCAAAGGAAACCATAAATCATCTGCATCTAAAAAAGCGATATATTTTCCTGTTGCTTTTTCTAAAGCTACATTTCGCGCAAAACCGTTCCCGGAATTTTTAGATAATTTAAATAATTTAAATCTAACATCTTTTTCAGCAAAATTGTTTATAATTTTTACGGTTTGATCTGTTGACGCATCATCAATCAATATCATTTCCCAATTTTGATAACTTTGATTCAGTACCGACTGCAAGGTGTCCCAAATGTATTTTTCGGCATTGAATGTTGGCGTTATGATAGAAACTAACTCACTCATCAATATGCTTTTTCATCGCCTTTAATAATATGGTAAATCGTGATTAAAATAATTTTAAGATCTAACAAAATTGACCAGTTTTCGATATAAAAGATATCATATTTTACCCGATTTATAATATCATAATCCGATTCGATTTCTCCGCGAAAACCTTTTACTTGTGCTAAACCTGTAATTCCGGGTTTTATAAAATGACGCACCATAAATTTATCTACTTTAAGTATATACTCCTGATTGTAGCTTACCATATGAGGTCTTGGCCCAACGACGGACATATCTCCAAGTAAAACATTATAAAACTGAGGAAGCTCATCAATACTTGTTTTTCGAATAAATTTTCCAATTTTAGTAACTCGTGGGTCGTTTTTAGAAACCTGATTCCTATTGGTTTCATTGGTCACTTCCATTGACCGAAACTTATAACAATTAAATTCCTTATTGTTTAGTCCATTACGTTTTTGCTTCAGTAAAATTGGGCCTTTTGATTCCAATTTTATTAAAATTGCCAAAATTGGAAGAACCCATGAAAGAACTCCCACAATAATTACTATTGAAAAAGTAACATCGAAAGTCCGCTTCATTATTTTAAATAAACTTTCATCCAGTGGAATATTTCTAAGTGCTATTACAGGAATATAATCATAATATTCCAGAATGAAATTCCTAAAAAATATTTGATTTCCCTCAGGAATAAATTTCAAGGTCTTCAGATTACTATCAGCAAAATCAATAATTTCGTTCACTTGATCCTGAGATAAGCCAATAATGGAGCAATACATTTCGTCCATTTGCCTATTCAGAACAAATTCAAACATTTGTTCAATATGCTCGTTTTTTACCTCATCGAATTCAAAAACATGAATTAATTCGTATCCATAATCCGGATTCTCTGTAAAAAACTGCCTTAATGGTGAAATACTTTCTTTGTTGCCTAAGAGAATCACTCTTCTATGATTTCCGCCAAATACTACCCGATAGGTCTGTAGAAAATAATAGATTGAAAACTTTATAAATAAAATAAGAATAAATACAAACCATAGATAAAACAACAAGGTTTTAAAACTGGTTTGATGGGCATAAAAAAATGCTAATGCAAAAATGACAAAAGCAAATAAATACGCTTGTTTTAAAGCACAGTTTAAAATTGCAATAACTTTTGTATAACGATATACTTCGTAAAAACCTAAATTTAAGGCAATACCAATCCAGCCGACATTTAGTACAATTAAAAATAAAATTTGATCTGAAGGAAAATGCGCAATGTAAACTGCACAAAAATTGATAATGAGCAAATCTATCAAATAGGAGAATGGGCGTATATAGCCTGAATATTTTCCTGTTTTTGTTCGCATTTATTTTATATAGTTTGAAAAATCCTTATGCTCTTCTTTTAAAAGTTCTTCTTTTGAAAGTGATTTAAAATAATCATACGTAATTTTCATTCCTTCTGCACGGTTTACTTTGGCTTCCCAACCTAATAATTCTTTTGCTTTTGTAGTATCTGGCTGGCGTTGCAAAGGATCGTTTACAGGCAATGGGTGGTAAACTACTTTTTGATTGGTACCGGTAAGTTTTATAATTTCTTCGGCAAAATCCTTAATGGTGATTTCATCGGGATTTCCAATATTTACCGGATACACATAATCTGAATGCAATAATCTGAAGATTCCCTCTACCTGATCATCAACATAACAAAACGAACGGGTCTGCATACCATCTCCAAAAATTGTCAAGTCTTCTCCGCGAAGTGCCTGACCAATAAAAGCCGGAATTACACGTCCGTCATTAAGACGCATTCTTGGTCCGTAGGTATTGAAAATACGGACAATTCTGGTTTCAACACCATGAAAAGTATGATACGCCATTGTGATAGATTCCTGAAAACGTTTTGCTTCATCATAAACCCCACGTGGTCCAATTGTGTTTACGTTTCCGTAATATTCTTCTGTTTGAGGATGAACCAAAGGATCTCCATATACTTCTGAAGTAGAAGCAATTAAAATCCTTGCTTTTTTTACACGTGCCAAACCTAATAAATTGTGGGTTCCTAATGATCCTACTTTTAAGGTTTGAATTGGAATTTTTAAATAATCAATTGGGCTTGCAGGCGAAGCAAAGTGCAAAATATAATCTAAGTTACCCGGTACATGAACAAATTTCGTAATATCATGATGATAGAATTCAAAGTGCTCTAACTTGAATAAATGTTCAATATTTTTAAGATCTCCTGTAATCAGATTATCCATTCCGATAACATAATATCCTTCTTTGATAAAACGGTCACACAAATGTGATCCTAGAAATCCTGCAGCACCTGTAATAAGTATTCTTTTCATATAATTTTTTTTCCAAGAGCAAATTTACTTTTTTCAATTTTATAAAATAAATATAATCGTTTATCTTTTTTTATTGACTAATTTTTTGATTTACTGGTTGTGTAATATTTAAAATCTGCTCCAGAATTTTAATCGTAATTAAATATGTAGGCTTTACTCCTGTTGTTCCCAAGCCGCCTGAAGCCAATGTACTTCCTGTTTCTAAAGGATTATCTGAGGCGTAATATGCATATCTAACCTTAATATCATGAGGTACACTTTTTCTAATTTTTGAGGCAGATTGTATCGCTTTTTGATAATAGGAACCTTCCATTTCAAGACCTATTACTCCCCAGGTTGATTCGTGAAAGAATTTTAATAATTCCTTATTTTGTAAAGAAGTGCCCAAAACGGTAACCATTGCGCCTTCAAAAACGGCAATGTCGTTTCCTTCAAACATAGCTCCGGTCAGTTCATTTTCGAAAAAATAATTATCAGCAGTTCCTTCATTTATATGTGCTGACGGAATCATGATATCGCCTTTCCCTCCTTCCAGAATTCCGGCCTTGCCCATTATCGAAACTGATTTTACGTTCAGTAAGGTTTCTTTTTTATAAGGTTTCAAAAGCTCATCTATCGTTTCATAAGCCTGCTCCCCAAAAGCATAATCCATTACAATAATAACCGGCTTTTCTTCATCAATATTCGCATATGTAAATGCAGTTTTCGTCCAGTCAATTTTAGCTGTATCAAAAATCTGAACATCAATATTTGTTCCTGATGTATCTGGCAACGAAATCATTCCGTTTTTCAACGCTAATTCTTCAACAAGAGCTCTGGTTTCTTTCGCTGCTGATTTGCTCAGTTCTTCATAAATAAAGAAATCCGATTTGTCTTTGAACTTCGTTTTTAACAATGGTGTTGCAAAAATAGAATTCATTACACTATGCATATTTGCACTAATAATGTGGATTGGCCTTTTTAAAAGATTATTGGCCTTTAAAACTTCTTTAATATTGGTTGCCCAGATTTCACCATGAATGTGGTGTCCCAAACGTTCTCTTAAAACGGGGCTAAAAGTGATGGTTCTTTTATTATTGTCGATCATTTCCTCAATGGCTAATTTTCCAAGCCAGTAAATAACATGCAGAAAACGATCCGGAGCATTTTCAGAACCAAACGCTTCATAAATATTCAAAACTTCCTCAAAAGTTCTTCCTAAGATATTAGAAACATGCGAAATTGCTTTTTCTTTTTCGACTAAAGACAATTTTTTAGTCTGAAGTATTGCTTGTTCTAATTTTAACCAATCCCGGGAAACTTCGCCACCATCGTCTAATAAAACCCTATTTCTAATTTTATGGGATTCGATGAAAATAAAAGTCAAATGTGTCAAAATATCATAAATGTCAGATCTTCCACGGGTGATTTCAACATTCATTTGTTCCTCATCAATCCGGTAGCAATTTCGTCGTCTTTTTGGAGGAACAATTGCCTGAAAATGCGATTTTGAATAGCCTTCATCCGAAGTCAAATTGATAAAACGGCATTGCTCGATTCCAATAGGAAGACGCTCAATAACGTATAAAAGACCATTTAGTTCTACTTTTTCTTCACCAATATTTCCATAAATTTCAGGACGTAATGCCAATAATGATTCACGAAGACTATCACCTGAAACTCCCATTGGCTTATAAAAACCTCGGTTGAATAAATGGCGCATTGTGATGTACATTTTTTCAATAGCTGCAGATGATTCCTGCGCTCTTGATCTTGATATATGTTTGGTTTCTTTCATGTGTGTTTTTATTTTAAAAACTTCTGCTTTGGAAGTTTTCTGTATTTACGATTTAACGAAAATAGTGATTTAAATAACTATTGATTTTATTTAAATGTTATTTGATTCTACTTCATAAAATGATTTTCAATATCCATCATTTGATGTAAAATCCTGATAATTTGTAATTCGTTTTCCTTCGTATTTATTTTATAAAAAATTAAATGTGATTTTACTTTAGTCCTTAAATATCCTTCTCTAACATGACTGAAATCCTTGCCTGAATTGGGTTTTAGGCACAGATATTCAATCTCATCAAATATTAAATTGAGGTACCTGTCTGCTTGTTCAACCGACCAATTCTCAAAAGTATATAACCATATTTTTTCTAAATCATAAGACGCTTCTATACTTATCTTATAATTCATTATTTAGAGTGTTTTTCGTGAAGATTATTCATAAAAGAATCACGATTAAAATCGTTAACAAATCCCGATTTCTCTCCTTTTTTTAATTCTTTGACTATTTCTTCTTTCTTTGTTTCTTCTTGTTCAAACATTCGCAAAGCAGCACGAACTACTTCACTTGCCGATGAAAATCGGCCAGTTTTTACTTGAGAATTTATAAAATTATCGAAATAATCTCCCAATAATATTGATGTATTCTTTGCCATAATTTTAAAGTTTAATCAAATATACCAATTATTGGTATGTCTTCCAAAAATTATATTTTTCTAAATTCGTGAAAAAGATTGTTTTACCTCAAATTATCCGCAATCTTTCTGTCATTCGATAATCTCGGAATTTTATTCTGCCCTCCTAATTTTCCCTGCGATTTCATATATTCCTGAAATCCGTTTTTAGAAACTTTGGTTACAACCACTTTCCGCAGCACATTTCCGGTTATTAAATCGTCATAATAAATATTTTGCTTTCGCATCGAATCATCAATTGCTTCTGCAAAAGCTTCGACGTTTTCAGGTTCATTTTCAAATTCGATAAACCATTCGTGATAAGGCAATCCGCTTGATGGATTTATTTGTGGTGCTACTGTAAATTCGTTGATTACAATTTTGGTTCCTGCAGTCGCTTCTCTTATTGCATTTTCGACTTCATTGGCTATAACATGTTCTCCAAAAGCAGAAATATAATGTTTGATTCGGCCCGAAACTATAACACGGTGTGGGAATAATGAAGTAAACTGAACAGTATCGCCAATATTATAGCGCCATAGCCCAGCGTTTGTAGAAACAATCAATACATAATTTACTCCTGTTTCGACTTCGCCAATGGTTAAGCATTTTGGATCTTCGGTAAAAAATTCATCGGCTTTTATAAATTCATAAAAAATTCCTGAATTTAATAACAACAACATTCCTTTTTCTTTTTGGGAATCCTGATAGGCAAAAAAACCTTCAGAAGCCGGAAACAATTCGATACTGTCGACTTTTTTGCCTATCATGTTTTCAAACTTAGCACGATACGGTTCGTAATTTACGCCGCCATAAATAAACAAATTGAAGTTTTTAAATATTTCGCTGATTTTCTTTCCTTCGCTTTTTTCCTGTAACCGCTCAAAATACATTTGTACCCACGACGGAATTCCGGAAATTACAGACATATCCTGATTAATCGTTTCGTCAACAATTGCATTTACTTTGGTTTCCCAATCTTCAATGCAATTGGTTTCCCAAGACGGCATTCGGTTTTTTTGCAAATATTTCGGAACAAAATGTGCTACAATTCCTGAAAGTCTGCCAAATTTAATTCCGTATTTCTCTGTCAAAATTGGGCTTCCCTGTAAAAAAATCATTTTACCATTTACAAAATCAGCATTTCCTGTTTCGTGTATATAATGAAGGATAGCATTACGCGCTGCGTTTACATGCGTTGGCATAGATTCTTTGGTAAGCGGAATATATTTTGCTCCCGAAGTGGTTCCGGATGTTTTGGCAAAATAAATTGGTTTTCCTTTCCAAAGAACATTTTCTTCACCAGATTTAACTTTTTCGATGTATGTTTTTAAATCTTCGTAATCACGAATAGGAACATTTTTTTGAAAATCTTCAATTGTTTTTATTTTATCAAAACCGTGATCAGCACCAAAAGTTGTATTTTTTGCACTATTGATCAAACCCTTAAATATTTGATTTTGGGTTTCGACAGGTTTTTTGGCCCAGCCTAATGTTTGATAATATATTTTACTGGCAAATAATTTTGCAGCTACAGATTTTATAGACATTTGGTAAACATTATTTTTTGGAGTTTTTATTTTTTGGAGTTTTTATACTCGTCTCTTTTTCTATTTCCTTTACATCTTCTCTGAGTTTCAATTCTTCTTTTGAAGCTTTCATATCTGTTTCCGGAATTTCATCTGTTTCTGCCAAAATAGAATCTTTGTTAAATTTGGCATATTCTAATTCCCCATTCAACACTTTTTGAATAGACTTGATATATGCTTCATTTTTCTTTAGCGAAGTTGTTAATGAATCTGATTTTATTGCTAATTCCATAGCATTTCGTTTTAACTCTGTAGAAGAATATCCCGGAATAAATTCCCGCAAGGGCGTAAAAGCAATGATAAATGTGGTAATCAGAATTAAGAATATTCCGCCTAAAGAAAAAACAACAAAAACATTCATCAGGTTTAGTTTGAACGAAAAAATTTCTTCAAACGTGTCTTCATTCAAAATAACCAGTCGGTTTTTATTGAATAATTTTTTTCTGAAATTACGTTTCTTCTTAGTCATTTCGGTTGTTTATACTCGCAAATATAACAATTAATGGAGTTATTGCTATGAACCTAATTCTTGTAAATTTATTTAATGCATTATTTTTACAAAATATTTAACGCACTTCAAAATAAATATTTTAATCCAAAAACTATTCTTCTTCGTATATTCTGTATACATTTGCAACAAAAATTTATATAAATTGCTTCGGCATTAATTTTTACTATCATGGGAAGATTTGGCGTAACAGAAATCCTTATTATATTGGCAGTTGTTTTATTACTTTTTGGAGGTAAAAAGATTCCAGAATTAATGAAAGGACTAGGAAGCGGAATTAAAGAATTTAAAAACGCTGCCAAAGACGATCAATCTGCTGTTAAAAAAGAAGAAGAAGTTAAATAAAACTCTGCAAAGAGTGTTTTGAGTCCCAACTGAAATATGGTTTTTAGTTGGGATTTTTTGTGTCAATATATAATCATTTTTTAATAATATCTTACATTCAGACTTAAAATTCCCACTTTTAATTACAATTTTGGTTTTTTTATTCATATAAAAAATCTTACTTTTAGCATCCCTAAATTTATATAAATATGAAAAACCTATTCCTAATGGTGAGTATTTTTTTTCTATGCGTAGAAAACTACTCACAAACCAAACCTTTTCCTGCCAATATTGTTTTTAATAATGGCTTAATGGCAACCTCTCAAAATGGTCAGGATGCCAAAACCAATTATGACATCTGGAAAGCCAATTTTGTTGAAGACTGTTCTAATGGCAGGTACAGAGTAAAATTTGACAATTCCTGGCAAACTGTTTCTGAAGGAATTGGTTACGGAATGTTGTTAAGCGCTTATGCCGGAGATAAAACACTTTTTGACGGACTTTGGATGTATTATAAAGATAACGTTAACAGCAATGGTGTTATGAATTGGAGAATTAATGGCTGTTCAGGAACTGATGGATCAAACGGAGCCACTGATGCTGAACTTGACGCCGCTTTTGCATTGATTGTTGCCGATTATCAATGGTCAGGTACAGGAACAATCAATTATAAAAATGATGCTAAAGCATTAATTTCTGCCATTAAAAACCATGAAGTTGAAGCCAACACTTATGTTCTAAAACCAGGAGATGCTTTTGGCGGAAGCCAGTTAACAAATCCGTCATACTTCTCCCCTGCGTATTACAGGGCTTTTGGTGTTTTTACTAATGATGCAGCTTTCTGGAATCAGGTTGCAGCAAAATCATATACTGTTATCAATAATAATTTAACTGTAAATAACGCTGTTGGCGGATTGGTCTCTGACTGGTGTGAAGCTTCAGGAAATTATTCATCACAAGCCGGAGGATATGCTAATCAAGGGAAATTTTATACTTACGATGCAGCCAGAACACCCTGGCGAATCGCAGTAGATTATGTATGGTACGGAAATGCAGATGCAAAAACTTATGCCAAAAAATCATCTGATTTTGTTCGTGTAAATCTTGGTGGCTCAGCCAATATCAAAGATGGTTATAACCAAAATGGTACTGCAACCGGACAATGGCATAATGCTACTTTTGTAGGCGCATTTGCCTGTGCTGCAATGGCAGGAGAAAATCAGGCACATTTAGATGCTTCTTATATCGATTTAAAAAACCTCAACGAACCAAACAGTTATTTTAATCACACACTAAAAACATTGTACTCGTTTTTGTTGACCGGTAATTTTTACCTTCCTCCGGCTGCAACTTTATCTAATAATGATTTTGATGTTGAAAAATCGACCATTACGCTTTATCCAAATCCAAGCTCAGATAAATTTACGGTTTTGACTCCTGAAAATTCAATCGTTACGGTTTTCTCTCCACAAGGAAATGTTATTTCAGAGCAAAAAACAACTTCTGAAACTACCGAAATTAATTTATCAAATCAATCCGCAGGTTTGTATCTGATAAAAATTACAAACGGTAATAAAAGTGTTATCAGGAAAGTAATTTTGAAGTAAAAAATTTTGAAATTCCAAATTGCAATTTAAGAATTGTAATTTGGAATTTTTTTTATTTTGCGATTAATTTAAAGAACCATCGTCAACTGAATCCTCTTCCTATCCTCATCAACTTCAGTCACTTTCACATCAACATGCTGATGCAGTTTTACAACCTCGTTTACATCACTCACAAAACCAGCTTTCAATTGTGAAATATGAACCAGTCCGCTTTCTTTGATTCCGATATCAACAAAACAGCCAAAGTTGGTAATGTTATTGACAATTCCCGGTAAAATCATTCCCGTTCTCAAATCTTTAATGGATTTTACGTTAGCATCAAATTCGAAAACCTTAGCTGACTTTCTTGGGTCTAACCCGGGCTTTTCAAGCTCTTTTATGATATCTTTTAGCGTAAGTAAACCTATTTCAGGTGTAATATACTTTTCAGGCTTAATTAAAGCTGTTTTCTCTTTGTTAGCAATTAAGTCATTTACCGAAAGTTTTAAATCTTTAGCCATTTTCTCTACAACCGGATAAGCTTCAGGATGCACAGCAGAATTGTCCAACGGATTTTTTGCATTCGAAATCCTGATAAAAGCAGCACCTTGCTGATACGCTTTATCCCCTAAACGTGGTACTTTTTTCAATTGTTTCCTGTCTTCAAAAGGACCGTTTTCAGAACGATACTGAACGATATTTTCGGCCAGCTTCTCTCCTATTCCACTCACATAACTTAGTAAATGTTTACTTGCGGTGTTGATGTTGATTCCAACCGAGTTCACGCAGCGAATTACAGTAGCATCCAGTTCTTCTTTTAGTTTGGTTTGGTCAACGTCGTGCTGGTACTGCCCTACTCCAATGGCTTTTGGATCAATTTTTACCAATTCGGCCAATGGATCTGAAAGTCTTCTTCCGATAGAAACCGATCCACGAACCGTAACATCATAATTAGGGAATTCTTCCCTGGCAATTTTTGATGCCGAATATACCGAAGCCCCAGCTTCTGAAACGATAAAAACCTGTATCGGTTTGTCGAAAGCGATTTTTTTAATGAAGAATTCCGTTTCTCTCGAAGCTGTTCCGTTTCCAATAGAAATTGCATCAATCTGATACGCATTTACCATCGAACGGATTTTTTTCATCGCCATTGCTTCCTCGTTTTGAGGTGCGTGTGGATAAATGGTTTCATTGTATAATAAATCGCCTTTTTCGTCCAGACAAACTACTTTACAACCACTTCTGAATCCTGGATCTATGGCTAGAATCCGTTTTTCTCCCAAAGGCGGAGCCAATAATAATTGTCCTAAATTGTTCGCAAAAACCTGAATCGAATTCGCATCAGCTTTCGCTTTGGCTTCCTGCAAAGTTTCATTTCCAATCGCAGGATTCAACAATCGTTTGTAACTGTCTTCAATTGCTAATTGCAAATGTGCTGTGGTACTGTTTTGTTTTTTAATGATAATTTCATCAATAATATCATAGGCTTCATCCAAATCAACATCCACTTTCATCTTCACAAAACCTTCATTTTCTGCCCTAAGCATGGCTAATAAACGATGTGACGGTGCTTTTGTCAAAGGCTCTTCCCAATCAAAATACTGACTGAATTTTTGTGCGCCCTCTTCCTCTGCTTTCTTTTTCACTACTTTGGTTGCGATGGTTGCTTTTCGCTGAAATAATCTTCGTAATTGTTTACGAACATAAATATTTTCGTTAATCCATTCTGCCACAATATCCCGTGCGCCTTGCATGGCCGCTTCTTCATTAATCACATTTTCATTGATATATTGAGTCGAAATAAAGTCAACATCAACATCATTTTCAGACATGATGATTTTAGCCAAAGGTTCTAAGCCAAATTCTCGTGCTACATCGGCTTTTGTTTTTTTCTTCTTTTTATACGGAAGGTAAAAATCTTCGATTTCCTGTAAATCAAAACTCTGTTCGATTTTTTGCTTCAATTCGGGTGTAAGTGCTTTTTGTTCTTCGATCGATTTTAAAACTGCTTCTTTACGTTTTACAATCGTTTCATATTCTTTTTGAAGTTTTGCAATCTGTTCAATTACAACCTCATCCAGATTTCCTGTGGTATCTTTTCGGTATCTGGAAATAAACGGAATCGTACAATCTTCCTCTAATAATTGTACCGTTTTTTGAATGTTAATCGCTGCCGTTTGGACAGTCTTGGCAATGAATTGAATGTTTGTCATTGTATGAATGAGATAATGTGTCAATTTAAAATTAGATAATTATGTCCATCTTCGAATTTGTGTAAATGGATTAATTATATCGCTAAAATAATATCTTTGTTTTTAATTTTAAGCCTATGGAAGTTTTATTACTGTATTTTTTAATTATAAATTTTGTCGTCTTTATCATAGCGGGATATGACAAATATTTAGCCACTAAAAATAAACGAAGAATTCCTGAAAACACTCTTTTTTCAATGGCTTTTTTGGGAGGCTCCATTGGTTTGCTGTTCGCAATGTTATTGTTCAGACATAAAACGAGTAAATCATCTTTTATTGTGAAGTTTTGCGGAATTTTTCTTATCCAGATTATGATAGTTTATCTTACACTGAATGATAAAATTTAGATGACTGATTTTGATTGAATTAACTTTTTAAACCTAAACAAAAACGACTAAATTAAAAAATCCGCCCAGCTGGTTTATTTATATTGGTGCGAAGCACCCGATTTTTTTTTCGAACTTTTATAAAACAAGAAACTTACTCCTGAAATATAAATTCCTTACTGCAATTTTTTCCGAAATCCGGCTGAATTGTACAATGGTTAATATGAAAATCATGAAATAGAACTTCTTCAATTTCTGCAACAATGGTATTAAATTCCGCAATCGAAATATTCTCTTTACAGTCTAAATGTGCTTCAAAGTGAAGTTCATTATCGTTTAAATGCCAAAGGTGGATGTGATATAAACGATGGTTTCCGGTAACAGTGTGGATTTTTTTGGCAATTTCTTCAATATTTAAATCCTGTGGTGTAAAGAGCAACAGCATTTTTACAGACGATTTTAATAAATCTAAACTCATCAAAATCAAATAAATGGCAAGTGCGAGAGTGATAACGCTATCTACCCAAAACCACTGAAAATATTTCATTAAAATTCCACCTGCCAAAACAGCCACAGAAGCCATCATATCTGTAAGAAGATGCAGATAAGCCGATTTCATATTTAAATTGTGATCAGCATCTTTTTTTAGAATAATTGCAGAAAATCCGTTGAAGGCAATTCCTAAAACAGACAGCCAGATAACCAGATTAGAAGCAATTACAACCGGTTCTGAAAATCTGACAATAGCTTCGTAAATCAAAAAAAGGGCAACAATAATTAAAGTTGCCGCATTAATAAATGCGGCAAGAAGTTCGGCTCTTTTATAACCAAATGTACTGGAGGAGTTTGGCTTTCTTTTAGCCAGCTTGTGTGCCACAAAACTCAAAATCAAAGAAATAACATCACTAAAATTATGCAGAGCATCAGATAATAAGGATAAACTGCCGGAAATAAATCCACCGATAATTTGTGCAACAGTAATACCAATATTCAGAATAATTGAAATTGATAAATTTTTACCTGTCACTTCATGATGATGTCCGTGATGATGATTATGTTTGTGACCCATTTTTATTTATTGACAAGCAATTTTATCTACTCTGTTTTGGTGTCTTCCGCCTTCAAATTCTGTGCTTAGAAAAGTTTCAACCATTTCTACTGCTTGCGGAATTGATGTAAAACGTGCCGGAATACTAATAATGTTTGCATCATTATGCAAACGAATTAAAACCGCAATTTCTTTAGTCCAGCATAAACCAGCTCTTACTTTTGGATGTTTGTTAACTGTCATTGCAATTCCGTTTCCGCTTCCGCAGATTACAATTCCAAAATCAGCTTTTCCTTCAGATACATCATTCGCAACCGGATGACCAAAATCAGGATAATCAACAGAATCTTCAGAATCTGTTCCGTAATTGGTTACTTCATATCCTTTTGCTTTTAGCATGGCGACAATTGCTTTTTTATACTCTGGTCCTGCGTGATCGTTTCCTATCGAAATTTTCATTTTAAATTATATTAAGTTGTGTAAATGCAAATTTAACCAAACAATCTCGAAGTACTTCTATTTGAAAAAGAAAAGTTAGCCATCATTTTTTTACAACTAATTATTTCAATTATAATTAGCACAATTCATTTCGAAAAAACATTTCTTATTTGAACTTTACATTCTACTTTAGCCAAATACTAAAAGATTTCTTTTATTAACTATTAGAAGAATGAACATTATTTTTGGTTCAAATAAATATAATTTATAAATCACTTCGTATCAAAACATTATAGGTTATGAACAATTTAAATATCTATATAACAATCTGATAATCAATTAGAAATACATACTCTTTTTGTTAAAATTTTAGAATGTTAATACCTAAACGTAATTGCTTGATATTCAGTTAACCTTAAATTAACATTATTTGTTAATAAGTTAAGATAGAAAATTAGAAGTATTTTTTGGTTGTGTCGAAAAAAAACCTAATCCAAAACCCGAATTAAAAATCCTAATAAAGTTTGATGAATTTTTAGAAAAGTTATCAATATCAAAAATGTCATTTTCAACAAATAGCAACATATGAACTTATCTACAAAATGAATTCATTTTTGGTTGTCAACCATTGTTAATTAAAATACAAAAAGTCTTATAAATTAATCATTTAACAAAATATAAGTATGTTGATAACTCTATATAACTAAGAGAAACTTCATTTCAATACTTTTAAAAATAAAATTATTGCACATATTAACACACTATAATAACCATCAAAAATTAATTAAATTTAAAATTTTCTTTTTGTTGTATTTAATATATGTTGACAACTTTGAAATTTGAAAAGCAAAAAAAAAATTTAGAATGGAAAAAAAAGAATTGTTTAAACGATTTTAAGCGGATTGTTGAGATTATCCAGAATCTGCTGAACTTCTTCGAAATCTTCAGGATGAACTTTAAGTTTGATTCCACCCAGCGCTGTGGTGTACATTGGAACAACTGACAAGGTCATTTCGTTTTCAAAAAAATAAGGAATTCCTTCTTGCTGTAATAAGTGTTTCAGAATGACCGTTTCATGGTCGTAATTGAATATGGCAATCGTTTTAAAGCTTTCCATAAAAGGTCTTTTTATAAAGATACGAAATAGCATTATTAAAATATGTTAACTCCAAATCACCTTTAATAAATTATTGAATTTATGGAGACTTAAGTTATAATTTTAATAATTCTAATTGTTAAAATCTGTTATCTGATATCTTATTTGTAATTTTAAGGCTTTAAGAAAAAGATATATGAGTAAGAAAATTAGAAAACCGATAAAAAATGAGAGCGATTTCTCTAGCAAAATTTTAAAAGTTTTATCAAAAAATGCCAATAAAGCATTCAATTATAAACAAATAGCAGCAAAGCTTGAACTTGACGATACTAAAAGCAGAAACCAGATTATAAAAGATTTAAAAATTTTGGCTGCATCCAAAAAGATAATAGAATCAGAACCTGGAAAATATTTAATCAAAGCGGTAAGTGAGGATTATTACGAAGGAACAATTGATATGACCAGCAGAAAAACGGCCTATTTTGTTTGTCCTGATTTTACTGAAGATGTTTTTATTCCGACAAATAATTTGAATCGTGCTTTAGACAAAGACAAAGTAAAAGTTTACGTTTATAACAGAAGAAAAGGAAAACGTGCTGAAGGTGAAGTAATAGAAGTAGTCGAAAGAAACAAAACAGAATTTGTTGGAGTTATTGATATTCAGCCCAATTTTGCTTTTGTATCAACGGCAAATCCTAAAATGTATACCGATATTTTTATTCCGAAAGATAAATTTGGAGAAGCAGAAAATGGTGATGTTGTTTTGGTTACTATTGAAGACTGGCCAAAAAGAGCCGATAGTCCATTTGGATCTGTGATTAAAGTTTTAGGAAAACCAGGAGAACACAATACAGAGATTCATGCTATTTTAGCTGAATATGGTTTACCATCTGATTTTCCGGTAGAAGTAGAGGTATTTGCACAAAAAATTGATACTTCAATTCAGGAATCAGAGATTGCAAAACGTCGTGATATGCGTGATACGCTTACGTTTACAATCGATCCAAAAGATGCAAAAGATTTTGATGATGCCTTATCTTTCAAAAAGTTAGAAAATGGAAATTATGAAATCGGAATTCATATTGCCGATGTTTCATATTATCTGGAAGAAGGAACAATCTTAGATGATGAAGCGTATCAAAGAGCAACTTCGGTTTATTTGGTCGATAGGGTAGTGCCAATGCTTCCGGAAGTGTTATCTAATTTTGCATGTTCATTGCGTCCGAATGAAGAAAAATATACGTTCTCTGCCGTTTTTGAAGTTTCTCCAACTGCACAGGTAATCAACCAATGGTTTGGAAGAACAGTTATTTATTCAGATCAGCGCTTTGCGTATGAAGAAGCACAATATATCATTGAAACAAAAGACAATACCATTCCGGTTGATATTTCAATTACAGGAGAATCTTATGTTGTTTCAGATGAAATTGTGGAAGCAACTTTAAAATTAGATGAGTTAGCGAAGATTTTAAGAAAGAAAAGAATGGCCAATGGCGCCATTTCTTTTGATAAAGTCGAAGTAAAATTCAATCTGGATGCTGAAGGAGAACCGGAAGGAGTTTATTTCAAAGTATCTAAAGATGCCAATCATCTGATTGAAGAATTCATGCTTTTGGCCAATAGAAAAGTGGCAGAATACATTGGAAAACAAAAGAAAACATTTGTTTATAGAATCCATGATGAACCAAATGAGGACAAATTAATTGCTATGGCAACAGTCATTGCTAAGTTTGGCTATAAAATAGATTTCCGTAACAAAGGCGATATTTCTAAGTCTTTGAATGCATTGATGGAAGAAGTGAATGGAAAAAAAGAACAGAATTTAATTGATACGCTTGCCATTAGAAGTATGAGTAAAGCCAAATATTCTACAGAAAATATTGGTCATTATGGTTTGGCTTTTGACTATTACAGCCATTTTACTTCACCAATTCGTCGTTATCCGGATGTAATGGTTCATAGATTATTACAATATTATTTGGATGCAGGCAAATCTGTAGACGAAGAAGTTTACGAAACAAAATGTCTACATTGTTCAAATATGGAAAGTTTAGCGACTAACGCTGAACGTGACAGTATCAAATACATGCAGGTGAAATACATGCAGGATCACCAGGATGAAGAATTTTTGGGAGTTATTTCAGGAGTTACAGAATGGGGAATTTATGTTGAAATTGTTTCTAACAAATGTGAAGGAATGGTGAGAATCAGAGAAATAAAAGATGATTATTATACATTCGATGAAAAACAATATGCTTTGGTTGGAGCCACTTCAAACAGCATATTGCAATTAGGTGACGAAATTTACGTTAAAGTGAAAAATGCAGATTTGGTTAAAAAACAATTAGATTTTCATTTTTTACGAAGAGCAGAATAGTTGATAAATTTAAAAATTAGAAAATGAAAAAATTAATTATAGGAGCTGCAATATTACTTGCACAATTATCTTTTGGTCAGATAACCAAAGAATTAGGAGATTTTGATTCAGTAAAAGTTTTTGATAAATTGAGTGTAAAATTAGTACAGTCTTCAGAAAATAAAATTTTTATAAAAGGAGCAAGGGAAGCTGAAGTAGAAGTGGTTAACAAAGCAGGTTTATTAAAACTAAGAATGCCTTTTCCAAAATTATTATCCGGTGATGATTTGGATATTACCTTATATTACAAACATATTGAACTAATAGATGTTAATGAAGGTGCTATTGTTTCCAGTAAAGAAAGTATAAAGGCAACATCTTTTAAAGTAAGTGCACAAGAAGGAGGGAAGATCAATGTTGATGTCGATGTTGAAAAATTGAATGTAAGTTCAGTTTCTGGGGGAGAAATTACGTTAACTGGTAAAGCTACTAATCAGGATGCAAAATTAGGAGCAGGTGGTTATTTGTTAGCAAGTAAATTAGATACTGCTCAGACTAAAGTAAGCGTTTCTGCGGGAGGAAAAGCAGATGTAAATGCAACAACCCTTGTTGATGCAAAAGTAAGCGCAGGAGGCTCTATTTACATTTACGGGAAACCAAAACAAATTAATCAAAAAACCGTTTTTGGAGGAAAGATTGAGGAAGTAAAATAAACAAATTGAGTTTGGATGATAAATGATATTTTAGCTGGACTGCCATGGGGACTTTTTTTAAGTTTCATGGTAGGTCCGGTATTTTTTATATTACTGGAAACCAGTATTACAAAAGGATTCAGAGCTGCAATTGTCTTTGATCTTGGTGTAGTATTAGGTGATGTTTTTTTTATTGCTATTGCGTATTTAGGAAGTTACAGGTTAATTCAGAGTTTAAAAGATAAGCCGGCGCTCTTTATTTTTGGCGGAATAATTATGCTTGCTTATGGTATAATTTCCTTTGTAAAACTTAAGAAAGGAGAGAAAATTAATGATGAAGAAATAGACCGTGACATCATCAAAAGAAACTATGGTAGTCTGTTTATAAAAGGTTTTTTATTGAACGTTATTAATATTGGAGTCTTAGGATTTTGGTTAGCTGTTATTATTTCTGTCGGACCAAAATTAGAAATGCAAAACTCCAGAATGTTTACTTTTTTTACATCAGTAATTATAACTTATTTACTTGTAGATTGTATTAAAATCCTATTAGCCAAACAACTAAAATCTAAAATGACACCCGTTAATATTCTTAAAATCAAAAAAGGAATAAGTATTGTTTTAATGGTTTTTGGAGTGGTGTTAATTACTCAGGGATGGTTTCCAAAAGAGAAGGAAATGGTTAGAAATGCTTTTGAGAAGATAGAGAAGTAGTTTATTAATAACTATAAAATATAAACTAAAGCCTCTGTACTTCAGAGGCTTTTTTATGTTTATAAGTGTGCTTCGTCTTTGTGAGGAATGAAGCAATCTCACTACTATAATTTTCGATATATTGATATGCTTAATGAAATTGCTTCGTTCCTCGCAAGGACAAAAATGAGCATAAAAAACCTCCAAATTACTTTGAAGGTTTTAGAGACATCGTCCGGATTCGAATCTAATCTTTATCTAATTTTTTCTAAAAATTAAACATAAAAAAAC
>CBFGNY010000017.1:0-44853 GCA_965650235.1 uncultured Flavobacterium sp.
CAAAATTCACTTCACTTGCACCACCATCAGTAGTCCTTTTCCCCCAGTTATAAACGACATTATTTCTAATATCCAACCTTCCTCCATAATAACCATCTCCGTTTAAACCTCCGCCAATACTCCAGTTACGACCGTAATTGTGCGCCAGCAAATTGTGATGAAAACTTCCGATATCGCCACCAATTGTCGCTGCATAACCGTGCATTTTTCCGGCAGGATATTTATCGTGACCCGCTATATTTAAGGCTTCTGAAATTAAAGTTCGCTGTAACGTAATATGATGTGCACCGCGGGAACTAAACGATTCATCAATCGTCCAGCTGATGGAACAATGGTCGATAATACTGTAATCAGCGCCCGTAAGTCCCATACCATCAAAAGTCGTTCCGCCCCCAATTCTAACTTTCAAAAACCTCACCACACCATCATTGCCTGTCAATCCAAGAGGTGCTTTGCTAATCGTAATTCCTTCTCCCGGAGCGGTTTGACCCGCAATAGTAATGTAAGGCTGGTTAACCACTAATCGTGAAGCCAGTTTGATATTTCCCGAAACATTAAAAACAATCGTTCTCGGTCCGATTTCCTGATTGATGGCATCGCGTAAACTTCCCGGTCCGTCATCGTTTAAGTTGGTAACTTCCACTACTTTTCCGCCTCTTCCTCCAACAGCAAATCTTCCATAGCCTTCTGCTCCAGGAAAAGCAAGTTGTGCCGGCTTAAATGACCACACGTTTCCTAATGTGACATTTCCTTTAGCATCTACTTCGTCAACACGCCAGTAGTAGGTTGTCATGCTGTATAAGTCGGCAACTGCAAATTTAGTGTCTGCCTGTTTTCCTTTAAATTCTGCTGATTTTTCTGTGGCGTCTGTAACTGCTTTTTTATCTGTTCCAAAGTACACTTTGTGGGCAACTGCATCTTTCGAAGCTTCCCACTTCATCATAAAATTATCTCCTGAAACCACATGTTCATCACCATTTTTAGGATTTGGCGTATTCGCTTGTTTTTTAAGGTTTGGTGTATCAATTTCAAATCCGTTAATGACCATTTGCTGAATCGCATTGGAATCTTTCGAATCTAATTCAAAACGAATAACTGCATTTTTTCCCTTTTGAGCATTAAATTCAATATAAGCCGTTGCGGCATCAATAGTCGATGTTGCTCTGTTGCTGGATGTTACCGTCTCAACTAGTTTATTGTTTACAAATATTTTTATCGGGGCGAAAGATTTTTCTTCCACCTTGTCAAAAGTATTATGAAAGGTAAGCAATGAATGTTGTCCCGGTTTCAATCCGCTAATTGTAAGTTCAAGGCTTTTATCGGTTACTAAACCATCGCTCGCCACACGACTGTAAAATGGCGAACTCATTCCGACTTTATACCATTTTGAGGAAAAATTTCCTTTTAATTTAAAGGTTACATTATTAAAAGTTTTTTCAGCCTCGGTTTGTTCGTTTATTGGCCATGAAGTATAATAAGGGTCACTTACTTCTTCCATTCTTCGTCCTGAAAAATCGAAATCGACTTTAACAATTTGTTTTTCAGCTGTTTTGCCACCTGATTGTGACTGCGCGTTTGTAGATAAAAGCATTGCCAAAACAGCAGCGCTCAAAAATTTTTTAATCATCTTAATTGGTAATAGTTAGTATAATTTTTTCTTTTCTTCTAATGAAATCCCTAACAGATTTATAATGTCTTTTTCTCTTTCTTTGGGAGTTACATTTATAATTTTGGTTACTCCGTTTTGAAGTTCGGCTTCTATAATGGTGTTTTGAGAGGCATGTAATTTAAAATGAACATTCCAGTCTTTTGGCCATGCCGGAAAAAGATAGATTTTCCCATCTGATTCCTGCAAAAGCATTTCTTGCATGCCAATCATACCTGATCCACCCCAATTATGATCCGGAACCCAGTCGAAACCCGGGCCCCAAAATGCCGGAAATCGTCTTCCGGAATCACTCATTTTTAATAAACTGTATTTTGCCGCTTCTTCTGTTAAGCCTAACCTTGCGGCAAAAATATTGTCCTGCTTCCAACCAACATGGCTTCTAAATATTATAGCATCCGTATCGTGTTTCCAGGTATTCAAAGCGGTTTGCAAATCAGGTTTTCCAAGGCCGTAAATCCCCCATGGATAAACGGGATACAATTGTGGAACTTCTGAATTATTGATGCGCTCCCAGGATTTTGCCGGAACTAATACTTTATGATTTTCGATTTGGCCAAAATTCAAAGGCGGAATCCTGTTTTGAAAACCTCTTAAATATTCGGTCTCCTCTTTTGACAGTTCTTTTGCCGAAAGGTTTAAAAGCTGTTCTGTAATTATTTTCAATGCCGAAATAGTACTATTGGCATTATTCGCCATTTTATAAGTTTCAGCACCTGAACCCGGATAAAGAACCAAATGTCCGTTTCCATCCAAACCTTTTCTGCCTCGTTGTTTAGCGAGATATTGATAATGTTCATCAAAAAACCGAAGACAGCTAATGATAAACGAATTGTATTTTTGAATGTCTTCTCCGGCAAATTCTTTCTGCTGCAGCATCATTTTACAAAACTCAAAAACGGTGTCCCATTCATATTCCAGCCACGCATTGTATTCCATTCCTGGATCATAATCGGCTGGACGTTTCCATTCGTATTCGGCTGGATTAGGCAAGCCAAAATTTTCCAGTTGTTCTGTAAAGGATGCTCCACCGTGTTTCCAATAGACGTGTGAACGCAATTCGGCATTCTTCTGTAAACTGAGATAATAATCCAATTGCGATTTCATCATATCAAAATCCCCGCTTTTCACCATCGGAAAATAAACCAATCGCTGGTTTTGAGCCGTCATTGTTCCTCCTCCCCAATTTCTGAAATCAGGTGTAAAGTTTAAATCGGGATTGGTAAAAACAGGATCAACTGTAAACAATCCGCCGTTGAATTTTGTTGGATATTTTCCGTAGGCATTACAGCCGAGCATATAACGGAACAACTGATAATTTTGCCCAATCTGATACACTGAATCCTTGGCTGTGGAATTGTCTTTTTGAGTATAAATAAAACTCCGGTTCCAGAAATTATTCCACCATTTTATCGTGTTTTTTTCTGCTTTTTTAGAAATGTTTTTATAAGCTAAAATTTGATTCTTCAATCCATTTTCCCAAGAAGATTGTTCGGTGGATTGATTCGTGTATAAATGAATTTTAAGTTCCTGTTTTTTTGATGGTTTTATGCTTGAAAGTGAATATCCTTTGAAATCAGTATTCTGATACTTTCCTTCATACGTTCCATCCGGTTTCAAATTATTCCCAGTCATAAATCCGCCAAAAGTCAAATTCGCCAACGGATTCAGCATTTGATCTTTTACCGATTCCATTTTCTGCTGTTTTACCGCAACATCAAAAACGGTTTGTTCACGATTTCTATGATAAAACTGGATACCGTTATTTTCAACTGAAACAGAATCTTTAAATGTTACAATTTCTCCTTGCGGCGCCCATTTATAAGAATTGGCATTATTTGCTTTTCCTTTGGATGGACGATTGATATGACGCCAGCTTTCATAAGAAGCCGTCATTTTTAGCGGTGTTTTACTTTCTAAATTCAAATGAATGACCGGTTTAAAAACATCTACCCAAAGTTTGATTTTAGTTTCCTTTTGAGCAATCGAAATGTAGCCGTCTTTCAAAACCAATTCCTGATGAAAACCTTCGCTATCCTTGAACGGATTTGGAGTCAAACTTACTTTTATACGACCTAACTTCAACAAAGTATTATGCTCATCGAAAGTCCCGCTACGCGAAAAATAAAAATACAAATCGCCTTTTTCTACCCAGACATTTGCTCCAATATCGCCACCACCTAAAGGCATTGATTCGGCTGAATTGTTGCTTTGTGTTGTCCAAATCTGGTTGTAATTATTGAGCACAGGGATTTGTGCTTTTACTAAAAGCGTAAAAAAGAGGAATATGTAAATCGTGTATTTCAAACTTATTATTTTTTTATTTTATTGTTGTTCTAGTTTGTCATTCTGAGGAACGAAGAATCTCCGTTTACAGCATCGACAAAGATTGACGCTTTTAGGAACGGAGTTTCGTGTGTGATTTGCTTCGCCTATTCGCTATCGCTCGGGTCTCCTTCGTAGAATGAAAAATCCTTATTTCATTAGACCTGACAGGTTTTTAAAACCTGTCAGGTCTAATCTCTAAACTTATATTTCCTAAAAACTCACGCAAACATTTAGCTAAAATGAACTTATATAACTTATATGGTTTAAAAAAACCTACCACTCATCCGTCCTAAAAGACGAAATCGGCAGACCGCCTCCACTGAACAATTCCGCTTTTGCGAAATCTTTCCACAAATAACGAATCGCTACTGGTTTGGCAACTTTATCAGAAGTCAAAACCACCGATTTTCTGCGGACAACCGTTTTTGCCGGATAGAAAATTTTATCTTCTCCCGCCAATTCAAAACCGGTAATTTCTTTGTCATAAGACGTAATTCCGTTTTCAACATTATCAAAAGAAACGGTAACCGACCCATCTTTTACTTCCATCGATTTGTATTTAGGACTTTCGAATTCGAAACCTTCAATTCCGTAGGTTTTTGCCAATGCTTGGAATGCCAAACGGTTTCCGCCTTTTTCCTTGTCCATTGGGTGGATGTTATTTTCTTCGCCAACATCCATCAAAACCGCCATTCCCGAATTCGGAATTTCCTTTGAAGCCTTCAATTGCGCTTCTCTTAAATAAGCCGAATTGTATTTTTCTAAATTATCCTTTGGATGAAATTGTGCATAATTAAATGGAGCGATTTGGGCATAGTAAAAAGGAAAATCGCCTTGTTTCCACAATCCTCTCCAACTGCTGACCATTTTTTTCATCAAAGTCGTATATTCCGAAGCTCTCTCGTAATTCGATTCGCCCTGATACCAGATACAGCCTTTGATTCCGTAGCCAATAACTGGTGATAACATTCCGTTAAACAAAGTCGTCGGAACACGATTTGGGTCTTTTGCCAGTTCTTCTTTTGTAGTTGGAATTTTTGCACTTGCAAAATCTTTCAACATTTCCTGATTCATCCAGGCTTCCATGCTTGAACCGCCATACGAAACGTGGATTAATCCTACTGGAACTTGTAAAACTTCCTGCAAAAGCGATCCGAAATACCAGGCTGTAGCACTAAAATTTGAAGTTGTTTTTGGAGAAGCCTCTTCCCATTTCCCTTCAAAATCATCTTTAGGTTCTAAAACCGTAGCCCTTGGAACTGTAATTAATCGAATGTTTTTATTGGCTGATCTGACAATAATTTCATTTCCGTTTTTTACAGGCTGACCCTGAAAACCTTTCAAAGGCATTTCCATATTCGATTGTCCTGAACACAGCCAAACTTCGCCAATTAGCACATTTTTTACAGTGATTTTTTCCTTTCCTTCCGTAATTTCAATCGTAAAAGGACCACCAGCAGAAGGTGTTTGAATTGACACATTCCATTTTCCGAAATTATCAGCTTTAGCTTTATAGATTTTAGCATCCCACGAAATTTTTATCGTAAGATTCGCATTCTTCTCCGCCCAGCCCCACATTGGCGCGTTTGATTTTTGCTGCAGCATCATGTTGTCTGAAAACAAGGCTGGCAATTTGATTTTTGCATTGATTTGTAAGCTTGCGAAAAGCATTACGATTAATATAAAAGTGTATCTAATATTCTTCATTTCAATTTCTTTTTTTTACCTCAGATTAAAGGATTATATAGATTTTTAATCTGTTAATATTTAATGTTTTACTTTTGAATTGCCTCTAGCTTTAGCTGGAGGAATAAAGTTGATCTAGCCTAATAATCGCATTTTTGCTAAAGCCACCAATCGCATTTCTTATTTTCCATCCAGCTAAAGCTGGACGCTATCCATTCTTTTGAACATCTAATTTTTTTTATTTTAATCGATATTAAACGGATTAAATCTGTTGTTACAATGTGAATCGTTCATATTAATCCATCGGGTTAAAACCCGACGCTACAACATAAACCGTTCCTCCGGAACTTTTACGTTACACACAAGAGCCATCGGCTCGAACCATATTGTAGGGCTGGACTTTAGTCCAGTTTATAATGCAAAAACATAAAAAATGAGCCGTAGGCTCGGTACATTTATTTTTCTTTTACAATGGTAACAGGCCCCAACAATCCTGCTTTTAACAATATTCCTTCCTGCAATCTAAAACGGGCTGTTGTCCATGTTAATCTTTCCTCTTCAGGTAATTTTTCAGCACCAATTAATCGGTTGGCCCAGGTATTGGTAACTTTTATTTCTATGCTGTTTTTTCCTTTTTTCAAAGCTTTCGAAATATCTGTTTTGTATGGAAACGTCCAGATAGTTCCGCAGTCGATTCCGTTTATAGTTACTTCAGCGATATTGGCTATTTCTCCCAAATCAAGCCAAATTTTATCATTGGTTTTTCCTTTCCAGATGAACTCTTTTTTATAGAGTACTGTTCCCGAATAATATTTGATTTGATCATTTGTTGATGTACTCCAGTCAAATAGTTTATTTGTTTTCACTATGTCTTTTGGTCCGTGAAATTCAGGATTGAATTGCAATTCCCAATTTTCATCTAACGTCTGAACGTTCTCAAATTCTATACCTTTTTGATTTCCTTTCGCCAAAAATTCTTTAGTTTTATTTTTAAAAATCACAAAACCAGATTCATTTTCTGCTAATGAAATTGCAACAATTGTTCTTCCGTTATCGATTTTCCAATTGGCTAAAGGTGTAGTTTTATCGGTTACAGGATTATACCATTCAGGAATTTTTCCGCTTATGCGAAAAGAAGCTTCAAAAGATCGTTTTTGTTCTTTTTGATTCGAAAGAAAATAGATTTCTTCTTCATTAGATTTTCTGTGTGTCCACGCAATTGTCTCTGAATCGGCTCTGTTTAATTTCGGGAAATAAACATCCTGCGTAATTCCAATTTCTGCAAAATCATTTCCTAGATACGGAAGTTTAATTACAGTTCCTTTTCCGATTTTCCAAGTTGATGCATTTGAATTATTCCAAACTTCATCAATTACTTTCTGCCATTTCTTTTGATCTGCTTCAGATTGCATTCCTGGTTGAATACTTGGTTTTTCATCCACAAAAACAGTTCCGCCCTGTTTTATTAATTCCAGTATTTTTTCGGCGGAAGCCAAAGAAATCATTTTATTCGGTGCCATTTTATGACTTCCGGGAAATAATAAAGCACCATATTCAATTCCACTTCCAAAATTGATTTTTCCGTTTTCGACTTTTGCACGGTTAATTAAAACATCGGCATTGAAAGAATCGTATTGATAACCGTTTAACGAATTTACCCATTGAGATAAATCAGTGATGTTTTTAGAATAAGTAACTTCTTTAGGCATTTTTGCAGTGGGCTGGCCTTCATTTTCTAAGCGTAATTTTTCGCTTTCGATTCTTTCCTTTCCAAACACATTCGGGATAAAAGACACTAAACGATCCGGAACAAAAGAACGTGAAGGGAAATCTTCGCCAATAAAAACCGCTAAATCAATCACCGGTTTTCCTTTTTGCAACTGTAACTGTACTCTTTGGCAATAGTCAAACCAGACTTTTCCAGGTTCCCACCAGGTTTGGTCTCTCTGGAAAAAAGTTCCGATATCGTCTAAAGTCATTCCCGGTTTTCTATCCGTCCACGGATTATGCACGAAAACATGATAAAACAATCGGTTAATTCCTAAAGCGTAATTTCTGTCTGCCAATGTTTTTAAATTTCCGGGATGTTCGTCCCAATCCATTCGCAAAGCCGTGAAAGATTCGGCCTGAATAATATCTTTTCCGTAAATATGTCCGCCAGAAATGGCGTCTATCATATCAAACGGTTTATCGTGTGTCGGGCTTTTCAGCCAAAATTCCCCACCCGGATAATCAACATATTTATAATGCAGCAAAGCATCACTCATCATTGTTGGCGCTACGTTTTCTGAACTTAATTTAACATTGTTTTCCTTGGCAATCTGAGCCACAGTCCCATAAAAGTTATCGGCTACCAAATAGGCAATTGTTTTTCGGACATCGTATAAAACTTTCTCTGAAACCTCAGCACTTTCAATTGGAATTCCGGCCATCACAGGCAAATAGTCCACCAAATCATAACCGCATCTTTTTTGGAATTCAGCCTGAAAAACCGAAGACCAGTTTTGGCTTCCGCATTCCCAGCTGTCAAAATGTAGGATTTCTAAAGTTTTAGAAGCCTGTTCAGGTCCGATAGTGCGAACCATTTCGCCAAACCAATGATCTAGTTGAAAACGAATTAACTCCGGATTAAATTTATCTACTTCCAAACCTTTTCCTGCTCCGCCCGTGGCATTTTCATGTCCGGTAGAAGTATGTCCCATTCGGATAATTTTCCATTTTCCTTTGGGAGCTTTCCAGTTTAAATTTCCGTTGGCATCAACCAAATTTGAAATATTAATGATTTCTGATTTCTTGAAAGATTCTGTATTCGGAATTTGTTTTGAAGAAGATTCCGGACTCAAACGCCAAACGGCTCCCGATTTTCCTTCGTAATTATCAAGCAACGCCTGATTCGAAAGCGTAATTTTACTGACTTTTAAATTTTGTTTCCATTTCGCGAAATCCAAATCTTCTGCACCCGGTTCTGTTCCAACAGGATCATAAACAAATCGAAAATATTTGGCTGTAACGGGTGTAATGGTATGTGTGTGGTCAAAATCCATATCCTGCCAGCCGTGACGTGGAGCAACCATTCTTTCGTGGAATTTAAAATTTACTCCGTCATCACTCACCTCAACAATTAAACGCTGCGCCTGAAAATCTCTTCCTTTGGTTTCAATTACAATGGATTTGCAGCTAAATGGTTTTTCAAATTCATATTGAATCCATCCTTTTTCGGCAAACTTAAAGTTCTCCTCTTTTTTAGGATCAGCCAAAAACGAAGCATCGGAATTATTCGAAGTCGTAACTTTTGGCAACTGAATTTGAGAACTGGTTTGATATTCTTTTATTGGAATAGCAAAAGTTGCAATGTCTTTATAATAATCTTTGTAATGTTCCGGAACGGGTAATTTTGTATTAATCGTTTTTCCTCCGGCAATTTCAGTTGTTGACCAAACTACTTTTTGCATTGACATTTCGGGTGTAATCCAAGGTCCTCCTGCAACGGCAAAACCATCGGCACCGTGAAAAGCCATTTTTAATCCTAATCGGCTGGCTTCTTGAAAAGCCCAATGAACCATATCCCAAAATTCCGGCGTCAATTGTAAAACCGGCGGATCGATTAATGGCGGATCTGCCGGACCTTTAATCGTCATTAAGTATGCACCTGCAATTCCGGCTTGTTTCATCGCTTCTAAATCGGCTGTGATTCCGGGTTTGGAATATGCCGATTTCATCCAATACCAATATACCCAAGGTTTTGAGGATTCGATGGTTGGCTGAAATTCTGTTATTTCTTTTTTATGAAGTTCCTGTGCGGAAACGAATCCCACAAAAAGTAACATAAAAAAGAGGTGCTTTTTTTGAAACATTGCTTTGTTATTATTCATTTTCTTGTCATTGCGAGGAACGAAGCAATCACATAACGAGAGCAACTACTGTGATTGCTTCGTTCCTCGCAATGACTTAACAATTAATATTTAAACTTTTTCAAACTTTCTTCCAATCCGTTTTCCGTTGCTGAAAACGGAACCAGATAAAAACTGTATTCATAATCTCCTGACTTGATTTGATATTGTTCTAAAGGTGCCGCTACTGGCGACCAGCTGTCATTACCCCCCACGCCCATTTGCATCAAATCGATATTTAAGGTTAGGAAACCTGGGTCTTTTAAGTCAAAAGTATGTTTGGCTTCACTTAAATTTGCTTGTGTATAAGGCCACGCACTCATTTGTAAATCTTTATCAGCTTTGACAACCAGCAAACCTTTATTTTTTGGAGCATTTGATAATGCCATCCATCTCACTTCGGTACGGTTTCCGTTTTCCTGTGGTTTGATATAAGGCTCAATAAACTTTTGTATCGGCAATGAATATTTTCCAACTGTAAATCCAAAACTACGATCGCAATAACTTTCCAGTTCTCCTTTTCCGTACCATGAAATTTGGTCGAATTGTCTTGGAACCCCCATTTGCATTCCGACTTTTGGAATGTTAGGTAATTTTTTATTGGCTTGTAATTTGTAATTAACTGCAACGACTCCGTTTGCCTTTATCACGTAATCGACATGAACCTGCGCACTGTCTTTTATTATTTCGTATTTACTGCTAATTTTAATTTCGTCATCTGATTTCTCCATAGCAATGTCAATCAATTTCGGGACAGCATTGTACCATTGTTTCAACACTTTGTGAGGCTTCCATCCTTTGCGGTCATTATCCGTAAGCGGTCGTGTGAAATTAGGTAATAATGGAGCAAACACCTGCTCGTCATTATTAAATTTATAGGAAGTCAAAGCGCCATTTGTTTTGCTAATGCTTATTTGATACGTTTTTCCCTGAATTTTATATTCTGAATTTGTTTCTGAAACCGTTGCTTTTTCTTTTGAATTTGTTTCTGCTGTAATTTGTGAATCTTTCTTTTTCAACAGAAATTGATCAGTTGCAACAGCATACCCTTTTTCAGCCCAAAATTCATCTTTTGAAAGCTGAAATTCAATGTTAAGAAAATACTCCGAATCCTTTTTCATTTTCGGAAGGTATTTGTTTACATCTAAAACAAAATCACTTCCGGCTGAAATATCCATCGGTTTCAAAACTACTTCTTTGATTACATTTCCGTTTTCCAGAATTTTTATAACCGGAATAAAAGCACTCAAATTTTGAACAACCTGACGGTTGTGGATTTTTAAAGTCGAATTGTTTTCTAAAGTTGAAACGGCAGGCTGATAAATCCATTTATTCTCGTACATCGCCGCTTTTGGTCGGCCATCTGCAGCAACCAGTCCGTTGATATTGAAATTTCCATCGTGTTTTTTCTCTCCAAAATCGCCTCCATAACCCAAATATTCCTGTCCGGTTTTTGGATCTTTTCTAAGCAGACCCTGATCTTTTAAATCCCAGATACAACCTCCAATAACTCTTGGTGTTGAACGGAATTCATCCCATAATTCTTTTAAATTTCCAGTGGAATTCCCCATAGAATGCGAATATTCAACAAAAAGAATTGGTCGGGTATCTTTATTTTGTTCCACTAAAAATTTAGGTGTGAATACGCCTGGATAAAAACGGCTCACAATATCTACATAAGGCTCATCCTGCGGATTTTCAAAACGATGAGAATGATCGACGGTTTTTGGATAACGTGGATCTAACGGATCGATGTAGCCGTCTAATCTCGGATTTCCCTGAGCCGGTTCGTAATGCACCGGACGTGTAATGTCATAATCGTGTGTCCAGCCTGCCATTGCCGAGTGGTTCGGACCTTTTCCGGCTTCGTTACCCAAACTCCACATCACGATACTTGGATGGTTTTTATCGCGCTCGACCATTCGGGTCATACGCTCCAAATAGGCATGTGTCCATTGCTGGTCGTTGCTTAAAAAACCGCCCAATCCGTGGGTTTCCAAGTTGGCTTCGTCCATCACCATTAATCCGTATTTATCGCATAATTCATAAAAATAAGGATCATCCGGAAAATGGGCTGTACGCACAAAATTGAAATTGAATTTTTTCATCAGCTTCACATCTTCTTCTAAATCCTGATGATTGACTGCTTCGCCACGTACTGGATGATGGCCGTGATGATTCACTCCATACACATAAGTCTCTTTTCCGTTGATGAGCATTTTGCCGTTTTCTTTCGAAAATTCAATCGAACGAAAACCAACTTTAGACGATTTTATTTCACTTACGCTTCCGTCAGGATTTTTTAGCGTCATAACCAAAGTATATAAATTCGGTTCTTCGGCACTCCATTTTAATGGATTTTTGATGGTTTCCTGAAAAAAACCAAAACGAACTTTATCCAATCGTGGCGAAACTTCGCTGATGATTTCAATGGCTTTTCTGCTTAAAGGTTTTTCGAATAAAGGCTTATTCTGAGGATCATATAACTGCACTTCGAAAGTGTGATTTTTGATGGTATCTCCTGTAAAATTCTCTAATCTTGGACGCAATTGAAAAACGGCATCCTTATATTGCTTATCTAATTTCGTTTGCACAAAAAAATCCTGAATGCGTAACTTTGGCTCTGCCATAATAAAAACTTCACGCTGAATTCCGCTCAAACGCCAGTGATCCTGATCTTCGAGATAAGAACCGTCGCTGTAACGGAAAACACGAACGGATAAAATATTTTCTCCTTTTTTAAGGTAAGGCGTGATATTGAACTCAGATGAATTGAAACTGTCCTGACCATATCCCAGAAAATCGCCATTGATCCAAACCTGAAAAGCAGAGCTCACCCCACCAAAGTGAAGTGTAATATTCATTCCGTCCCAATTTTCGGGAACGGTAAATTTTCGCTGATACGATCCAATCGGATTATCTTCTTTGGGAACAAAAGGAGGATTTACCGGACGGAAAGAATACACGGCACTTTTATAAATCGCCATTCCGTATCCTTTCAATTCCCAGTTCGATGGCACTTCGATTTTATCCCAGTTTTTTACCTCATCTTTATAAAAATCCTGAGGTGCTTCCTGAAAGTTTTTGGCAAAATTAAAATCCCAATCACCATTCAATATTTTGATTCTGCTTTTATTTCTGTTTCCCTCCAAAGCATCCGCAACCGAACTATACGAATAGGCCGTTGCTCTGGCTGATTGTCTGTTGATACTCGTAACCAAAGGATTTTCCCAAGGCACATCAGAATATTTTTGAGGAACACGTGGCACTCCTGCAGGTTCACCTGTAACCAATTGAGCCTGAATGGTACAAAAACTCGATAGAAAGATTAGAATCGAAAATCGAAGCTTTAAAAAGTTATAAATTTGAATTGACTTTAACATTGATTTTATATTTTTTAATTTTTTTGTCATTCCGACGAAGGAGGAATCGTCGTTGGTTACTCACGTCGCGGAGATTCCTCCTTCGTCGGAATGACAAACTGTGCTGGAATACTTTTATTTCTTCGCTTTTTTCTCTGGCGGAGCCACAAAATTTGTTTCACTTTTCCCTACATCTTTCGAAGTCGCTACTGCAATTCCTCTTTGTTCTGCTTTGTTTACGGCACAATAAAAGTGATATACGACTCCATTGTGTTTTACGACAAATGATTTGTGTGCAAACATATCATCATACGATTCTGATGATTGTATTAAATTGTCGCCTTTCCAATCGTTCCAATGGATTAAATCGTTCGAAACAGCAAAGCGGTTAAACGCACCCTGATCCCAACCCGTCCAGAAAGCGCCAAAATAAAACATTACCCAGGTATCATTGATTCTCTGAATGAAAGCATCACCTGTAATTCCTTTATGGTTATTTAAAACTGGATTTTTCCCAAAACGTTTCCATGTTTTCATATCGTTAGAAACGGCCATTCCAATTCGTTCTGCACCTTTAGCAGGGTTTATACTATCGCCCCGTGCATTGTAATACATGATAAAATTATGTCCGGTCAATTTCTCTTTGTCACGGATAATGCTGTTTTTATACATCGTACTATTGTCCCACCAGCTTACATCATTGTCTTTTGGTGTCAAAACCGGATTTTCCAATCTTTGGAATTCGTGTGGTTTTGTCGGTGATTCCTTGGTGTATGCCATTCCAATTGACAATACTCCGGCTTCGTAGCCTTTACTGTCTCCGCCAAAATAACTCATCCAGTATTTGTCATCGTACTTTTCCCATTCGTAACTTCCGCCCCAGATTGGATCTTGCAGTGAAATATATCCCGCTTTTTGGTTTACATCCCAGTGCTTTTCGTTTTCCGAGAAAGACATTACTTTTCCTAAATGTTTCCAATGCAATAAATCGTCGCTTTCGGCCAGCCAGGTTTCGTAGCCTCTGCCGTCATAAATTAGATAGGTCATAAACCATTTTCCGTCTTTTCTGAAAACGCTCGGGCAGTCCATTTTATAGGAGTTGTCCGTTGGCACCATCACCAAACCGTATTTGTAAGGCGTTTTGATTTCGTTGTAAATCTCCTGCATTACAGTTTCGTTGATTTCCCTTTTTTTGTATTTAGTGGCACAACTTGCTATTAGCAAAACTGTGATTCCAATTATGAGGTATTTAATTTTCATTTATTATGTTATTATAGCACACGAATGACAAGGATTTAACCGATTTTTCGCGGATTTTATTTTTTGTTTCACGCAGATTTAAAAAGATTTTGGCAGATTGACGCAGATTTTAAATAAAATTAATCTGTGTAAATCTGTGTAAATCCGCCTCATCCGCGTTCCATTTTCTTACTTCAACTCCTTCAATCGGGATTCCATTACCTCTTTGTTCAGTTTTACTTTTACCATTCCTGTCGGGTGAAATCTTCTTTTCAGATCGATGGCGTTGTACACGATCGTGTAAACATCATTTCCTTCGGGGATCAAACACAATGGCGTTCGCATAATATCCCACCATTTATCGACTTTGGTTTCTATTGGCAGATAGCGTGCTTCTCCCCAATTGATTCCGTCTTTCGAAAGTGAATATCCAATCATATTTGGTAAATGATGTCCCCATCCTTCGGGACCCCCATCAAAAATGGCGATATACAAGCCGTTTGGCAACTGACTCACAATCGGATTTTCGACAAATTGCGGATGAATCGTTTTTATTGGTTCCAAACCTTTGTTTAATCTTGTCCAAGGTCCTTCCAGACTGTTCGATTCTGCCAAAGCCACAAACCATCCTTTACCAGATTTTTTCGGATAATCTGCCCAGGAGGCAAACGGATAAGCACCACTGTAAAATCCGAAATATTTATCACCGACTTTATACGGAAAAAATGAAGCAACACCCTGACGTCCTTCCCAAGGTTGTGAATCCAGGCCTGGTTCCATAATGATGCCTATATCTTTGTATGGACCACCAATTCCGTTGATTCCCTCGACAGTAGATTCACAACGCCAGATTCTTCCGAAAGAGTGATTCGGTTCTATTTCTTTATGAACGGTGTAAGCCAAATAATAGCCGTACCATTTGTTTGCTTTTTCGTTGAAAACCGGCATATACGACCAGATTGCCGAACGTCGGTCGTTCATCGGATTATCATCTTCGGTAACGGCATAAACTCCGCTGGCCTGATAAATCGTAGATTCTCTTTTCCAGTGAATTGCATCTTTACTCGTCCAATGCCCGATTTTAGTTTTGACACGATCATAATAATAATCCACTCCTTTTTCGCCCGCTCTTTCTGTTGGAAACATATGATAAGTATCGCCTACTTTCACCACTCGTCCACCTTCAAAACCACCCTGAATATCTTCGGTTCCGGGCATTCCTTCGTCGATAACGGCTTTGTTTTCTCCGCCAATAATTTCGAAAAGTGGTTTTTCATCGGAGAATCCTTCGACGATATAAGTTGGATTCCAGAGTTTACCGTCTGGGAGTTCTGCATTTTTGAATTCCAGTTTTTGAGAAGCTTTTATTACTCCCAAAACGGCGAATAATCCTTTTCCGGGATTGATGGTTTGTGTTCCTTTTGGAAATGAAATTGCATACACATTGACAGGAGCTAAACCTGTTATTGTTACTCCATTTTCTAAAACTAATTTTGCATTTTGAAGTTTTTCTGCCTGAAGATATTCTGAATTGTTTTCGTTAAAAACACCAATCAAAACCTGAACAGGTTCTTTGAATTTTAATTGTAATGGCGCATTTGTTCCATTTTTATATGTTAACAAAGGAAGTTCAACTCCTGTTAATCCTTGTAACTCTGGAGCAAGCTTGACAATATTGTGTTTGCTTCCTGAAAAAACGTGTGCGTATTGTGTTGTTTTGAAGGTTTTGTAATTGGATTTTACCACTTCGAAAGAAGCGGATTGCCAAGTTGAATTTTGTGCTTTTGCTGAAAATTGAAAGCACATCAAAAACAACAATACAGAAATTATTGTTAAAGGATTAAAGTGGTATTTTTTTGTTTTTGGAAACATGATTTATATTTTAAAAAGACTTTGAATTATTCCGATTACCCGCAATCTTGTCATTTCGACGTAAGGAGAAATCACATGTGCTGAATCCGTGCAGTGCGTCACTCTCTGGATGTGATTGCTTCGTTCCTCGCAATGTCAAAACTACAGCGCTTTATAACTTACTTTATACTCCACATTCGGTTTTACGATCAATTGGTATTTATTTTTGGCCAATTCCTTAATCGTCCCCGAATTGGTTTTCGGTTTGGTTTTACTTTCGAAAACCAATTTTCCTTCGCCTTCAGAAGCTTTTACTTTGATTTCTTTGGTACTACAATATACGGCGACTTCTCCATTTGGGGTTGGCACTTTTCCTTCCATCCATTGCTGTCCGCCTAAGTTTGGTTTGATTTCATATTCAGCATAACCCGGAGCGGTTGGTTTTACACCTAAATAATATTTTCCAAGTAAATAAATCGGACTTGCTCCCCAGGCGTGGCAAAGACTTTTTCCATAAGGGCGTCCGTACATCGTTAAATGCTCTGTTCCTTTTTTGTTTGGATTGTATTCTTCCCAAAAAGATGTTGCGCCCTCATTCAGCATTCCGCCCCAATAATCTTTCATTTCTTTTAAAACATAATCCTGTTCACCCATAGCACACAAAGCTTCCAGCTCATAAAAACGCATGTAGGGCGTTGTGATTTGAAGAACATCTTTATTCAGCAGCACCTTATTTTTTACACTTTGTTTTTGTTCTTCAGTAAAATAATTGAAGAAAATACCAAACATATTCGCATATCTGGTTACAATATCCTGCATTTTACCGTCGATACGCTGGTGCTTCATCACGTTTTCTTTCTTATCCCAAAACACATCGAATAATTTAGTTTTTAAATCCGAAGCTAATTTTTTATACTCTTTCTGGTCATCCTTTTGATCTGCAATTTCTGCACTAACTGCCATGGCTTCTAAACTTCTTGCCAAAAGCATTTGCTCAAAACTTACCTCACCGGTTTTTGGTAATCCGTTCGCCCAGTCAATAAAAACCCAATCCCCTTCTAATGGTTCCAGGAATCCGTTTTTGTTTCTTCTTTCTAAACAGAAATCCATCAATGATTTCATTCGGGGATAATAAGTTTTGATAAATTTTGTATCGCCTGTATGTAAATAGTAATCATAAACACCCACAAACCAATACAGCGAATAATCCATAATGATATTGACATGAGCCGTCACAGGATCTTTTCCGCGAAGCGCTGCCATAGTTCGTTCTACAGAAGCCGAGTCAAAGAATAAATAATAATTCATTAAATAACTTTGATAAGCGTCACCTGACCAAACCCAACGGTCGCGTTTAATTCCGTCTATAAAAAATTCGCGCGACGTTAAATGCATCGTGTAAGCCGACACATCCCAAATTTTATTCAATAATTGATCTGAAGATTTGAATGCACCACGATAGTCTAATGGCAAATATTCGTAAAGCATCGAAATAGAATCATATTTTACCCCAGCATCTGCCTGCACCTGAACATAGCGGAATGCTTTTGATCCATCATGTGTATAAGTTTCAGACTGTTTTCCATCAAAAGATAAATGATCTAAAGTTTCACATCTCGCAGAATCCAGCGCTTCCTCACGAGATTCTCCATAATAAAGTGCTAGTTTGCCTTTTCCTTTTAAACCGTGAATTTTAATATATCCAAAAGTTTCTTTACCAAAATCTACCAACTGACCGGCTCCTATTTTTTCAGTTTTTTTGGCATTCCACGGTGTGGTTGTGAGTTTAAATTCGGAAGGTTTACTCTCTGGCGAATCAAAATTCCAGGAACCGACTGGCACCCAAGGTGTACCGGATTGCTGTGCTTTTCCATTTTCATCAATCCAGAGTTTATCTTCATTGGTCACCTTCCAGGAGGCATCAGATTTGACATACTTACCAGCAATATAAATAGCTGGCAGTACTTCCTGATTATACACTTTAAAAGAAATTTTGTGTTTCCCGGCAGGAATTTTTATCGATTTTGGCTGTCCATAAACCTGAACACCATCTAAAAGTAATTGAAAAGGCCCTTCTGAGTAGATTTTCACCTCATCTGGTTTTGGAATGTCTACTTCTGTTTGAAAAGTTACCAAAGCATAAGGACTGTAATATTGCCAAAGCGGTGGGAATACGGCTTCGCGTTCTGTACGTCTTACCTGCATTTTATTACTTAACCAAATTTCGAAATCACCTGGATACCAGATCCATGTGGCAGGCTTATTTTCCTGAGCAAACAAAGCGCATGAAGAAAATAAAACAATGAAAACAAATAGTTTTTTGAAATTTGGAAATCGATTTCTCATAAAAAGATATTTTGGGTCTAAAAATAAGTGTTCTTTTTACATTTGATAACCTGTACTGTCCTGTACCATCCTGAAATTAACAAAATTTTTAACTTTAAAAAAATTAAATGTTATTAAAACAGTAAATACTCCTTAAAAGGAAACTTGTAGAAATAATAACCAAATGTAATTGCCTCAGTTTTGTTTACAATTCACTAAAGTTTCAAGTAGCCGACATTCGAGACCTTTTTTCTTAGGGACGGTTCAAAAAGGTATAAAAATGAAAAAATAAATTTTCCCTGTTTACGGATTATATAATTAAGGATTATAGAAAAGATTAGCAATTAATATTCTACTTGTGATATATTTTTCTTGATTAATTTTAAGTAAAAAATACTAAAATAAGTATCTAACCTTCGATGATATTTTTACATTTTTTTCACAGCAGTTAGTAAATGAATACATCACTCCAGATAAGCGATTTTCTAAATTTAAAAAGTGAATGAAGCTTTCTAATTCTGATTTGTCGTTCTGTCATAACAAAAAAACAAGCTTCTATAACAAATTAAAAGTTTTAAATTATTTTCTAAAATACCTTCGTTGTATCAATGTAAACCACAAGATCATGGAAGCAACTAAATTCATTAAAACCAAACAATTATTAGGAGGCTGGTTACCCCAAAACCCAGAAATTATTGAAAATTGGATCCTAAAAATCAAGGAATTTACCCAAAAAAATCCAGCACCTCTCATTCCTGAAATTGCCGAATTTCAAAATATGGTGTATTCCGATCCTGTTTTGTATGCTAATGTGCAGGGAATGTTTGCCGAGGCTCATTTTTTAAAACAAAATACACCTTTGCTGTGGGAACCAGAACCTATGAATTTTGAGGATTTCCTTGTTTTACTGAACGGAATCATGCAAACCGCTCCCGAAGCGTATCAAACAGGTCTCCCCGGAAATCAAACACCTGCAGGTATGATTGGCTTTCCTATTAATGCCCTTTTGGCGTGGCCAATGGCAACCAGTTTCGGGTATGATGTTTTTTCAAACATATTGGTCAATCAGCAGTTAAAAAAAATATTGAATTACTGGTCTAAATTTTTGACTACAGAGGATTCACGTTATGTCTTGATAGAAAATGACCCTTCAGAAAATGTAATTGCATGGCTGAGCGAATTGGCAAAATCGGAAATGATGAAAGTTGCTCAGGGAGCTTTAGGATTAGAACCGAATCCTATTCCTGTTGGTGCCACATTTTCTGATGTATTTCAGTCTGATCCTTCAGATCCTTATTATGGGTACAAAAGCTGGGACGATTTTTTCACGAGATTGTTTTGCCCGGATGTACGTCCTGTTACAGCACCCAATGATGATTCTATTATTGTAAACGCCTGCGAGTCGGCACCTTTACAAGTGGCGACCAATGTAACTTTGTCGGATCAGTTTTGGTTAAAAGGACAACCATATTCACTGGAAAACATGATGAATTTTGATGCATTAGCACCTCAATTTGAGGGAGGAACAGTTTATCAGGCCTTTTTGAGTGCCTTGAGTTACCACCGCTGGCACAGTCCTGTAAATGGTACAATTGTAAAAACGGCTATTGTAAACGGTTCTTATTATTTAGAAAATCTATACCAGGGTTTCTATAATCCAGAGGGAGCAGATTCGAGTGCTCCTAACAATTCGCAACCCTTTTTAACTGCAGTTGCCACCAGAGCGGTTATATTTATTGAGGCAGATAATCCCGCCATAGGACTTATGTGTGTAATGCCTGTGGGTATGGCTGAGGTTTCCAGCTGCGAAATAAAAGTGAAAGCCGGAGATATTGTGAAAAAAGGCGACGAACTGGGTATGTTTCATTTTGGGGGTTCAACACACTGCCTGATTTTTAGACCAAGTGTTAATTTAGAGTTCAGCAATTATGAAACACCAGGCTTAGACGCTCCTAATAATATTCGAGTAAATACACAAATAGCAAAAGTGGTTTAGACAGTAGGCTGTGAATTTTGATTTGAATGAAGTTATACCACTTAGAAATATAAAACAGTCTTTACCTCACTCCAACCCTCTCCAAAGGAGAGGGAGTTGATAGTGGATTAAGAATAAAAAAACGCTTCCTCGCAAAGAAAGCGTTTTTGAAATTTAATATTCAACTGACCTTTAATGTCCATTAAAAATAACATAAAGTGCAATCATAACTACTGTTAAGAGCGCCCATAATATCTTGACTTGCTTATCAGGTTTTGCTGCAGGATTAATTCGCAATAAGGTCTGATGGTCTTTTTGGCCTGCTTTATCCGTAATGGTAAGGATATATGCCATTATGGAAAGTCCTACAAAAATGTAGAATGACAAAAGCAGGAAATGGGGCCAATTGTAAATTTTATTTGGAAGAACCCACAGATATAAAACTCCTGTTCCTAAACTGATGAATGTTCCTAAAGTCAAAGTTAAATTTGCAGTCCGTGCCGTTGTTTTATTCCAAAGTACACCAAACAAAAACACGACAGACATTGGCGGCGCAATGAATCCTAAAACCGATTGAAAAACATCAAAAAGGTTCAGCCCTTTGATACTGTCAATCGCCAGCGTAATGAAAACAGACAATACAGAACCGAATAAAACCACTAGCCTTCCTGTTTTTACAATGGTTTTTTGAGAAGCTTCAGGATGGTACTTTTTTACATAAATATCCATTGTGAAAACCGTGCTTAATGAATTTAGTGCAGATCCAATGGTGCTAATCAAGGCTGCAATCAGTACTACGATAATCAAACCTCTTAATCCCGCAGGAAAAAGCTGGGTTACCATTGTCATATAGGCTTCATCCGGATTTTTCAACTCCGGAAAAAGTACAAAACAAACAATTCCGGGTAAGATAAACAAAGGAACATCCAGAATTTTCAGCCATCCAATGAAGTTAGCACCAAGCTGTCCTTCTTTTAAATTTTTAGCCCCCAAAACGGACTGCACCATCGATTGATCGGTACACCAGAACCAAACTCCCATAACAGGATATCCCAAAAGAATAGCGAGCCATGGATAATTTTTATCATCGGCTGGAAGCAATAAATTCCAATAAGAACCCGGAGTATTGGCATATATTGCTTCCAGTCCTCCTGCTTTATTAACTCCAATAACCACTAACAGTAACGAAACAGCAATCAACAAAAGCATCTGAAAAACATTGGTGTACGCAATCGCTTTTAGTCCGCCTGCTGCTGCAAAAAATCCAGACATAATTACCATCGCTATTACCGAAATATACATTGGCAGATCTAAAAGCTGCATGACCAAAACACCTCCTGCAAATAATGTCAGGGACAGCCAGGATATCAAAATGGTAATAAGAGTGTACCAGGCGAGAATATTTCGAGTTGAATCGCCAAAACGTTTCCCCATAAATTCTGGCAACGTAAGGACTTTTGCCCCTAAGTATCTCGGCGAAAAAACTACCGCCAGTAACAAAATAAAGATGAAGGCATACCAGGCAAAATTACCCGCAACAATACCTGTCGTAAACCCCACACTTGCCGAGGCAATCAACATAGAAGGCCCAACATTTGTTCCCCACATATTTAAACCGATACTCGTCCAACCCAGTGAGTTACCTGCCAAAAACAAATTCTCATCTGATTTTTTGTTTTTGATAAATGAAATATAATAACCAAAAGCCAGTAATACCAAAAGGTAGCCTACAATAATAAGGTAATCGACCGGCTCTAAAAAACTGCTAATTTGTCCCATAATTATTGAATTATTTCCGGAACATTAAATTCATTTAAAACATCAGCAATTTTTACTGGCAGACCGGTTTGCAAAGATTTGTCCATTGCCTGTAATAATGCCACGGTTCCGATGCCTTCTTTCATGTCCGGATAGGCTGTGAAATTTTGTTCGATACTGTCTGCAAAATAGTCCAGATAGTTTTGATATTCTCCGGCGTGATGGCTTTGTCCTTCAAAACGGAAATAATGTTTCAGAGTACTATCGCCCCAGGTGATTACTTTTTCTTCGCCGGTTTTGTCCGTAATCGCGTAACGCAATTCGTGATAATCAGATTGACTTGCGCCTTCAGTTGCTCTTAAAATTGTACTCATTCCGCTATCGCGTTGGGTTGGCTGTGTTGGCGAAGTATAAACTCCGCTCACTCTGGCGATTCTTCCGTCGGTAGCTTTGAAAATAAAGTGCATCGTGTCTTCGTTTTTCAAACCTGCCACGCTTCCGTTACTGCTGATCATTCCGTAACCCATCACTTCCTGAATGTTCGGCAAATACCATCTGATGAAATCGACCGGATGACTCAATCCGCCATACAGCCATTTGAAAGACTGCAACAACGACCATTCTTTCTTTAAAAACCATCTATGATCGGCGTGATAATGGGCTTCTATCGTGATTAAATCGCCTATTAATCCGGCTTCAAAATCGGCTCTTTGTCTTTTGGCTGGTTCGAAAAACCGTGAACTCTGACCAATAAAAACTTTCTTTCCTGTCTTTTCACTCAGTTCCAATAATGCAGCCGCATCCGAAAGATCATCGATAAAAGGCTTGGTACACACCACATGTTTTCCGTGCAATAAAGCCTGCTTCACATGATCAGCATGTAAATGATCGGGTGTATAAATAGCGATGATGTCAATGGAATCATCTTTTAATAAATCATCGTAATTGGTGGTGTACGAATGGAAATCAAATTCCTTTGCTCTTTGCTGACACAATTCTTCATTTCTGTCACACACTTTTACCAGCTCTAATTTTGAGCTCGATAAAGCGGCTGACATCGTACTGCGACCTTCTCCAAGTCCTAAAATGGCTATTTTTAACATTGGTTCTAATTAAGTTTTTGACAATTATATTTTCCTAATGAATCCTAACAGGTTTCCAAAACCTGTTAAGATCTTTAATTTTTTTCCACAGATCATAAAGATTTTAGTGATTCCAATCTTTTTTAATCACTCTAATGTGTGACTCAATATTTTTGTTATTGTTGGCTTCAAATCATACCTAACAGGTTTTGGAAACCTGTTAGGATAACTGATGTAATGATTATTTTGACTGTATTTTATTCAAAAATATCCAAGTTTCATTCGGTTTTGCGCCTTCGATTCCGGTTTGGTATTTTTTCATTAAGTTGTTCCAATCGTCTACACACGGATTATTTTCGGTCGTTTTTGGATTCAGTTTATCCAGATTTTCTCCTTTTGGAATACTGATGACCAACATTAATTGCCTTCCATTTTTGAAAACCTGCAATTGTTGAAAATCGGCATTGCAGAAACCTTTGGCGATTTCCGGCCACTTTTCGAATTGAGTTATGTGATAATCTACGTATTCTTTTTGCAATTTTTCGTCTTCGACTAAATTCGCCGTCAGAACGATATTCTCCCATTCGGAAGCTACTTTTACGTCTTTGCATCTTTCAAAATTCTGGAAATCATACACCGGATTTTCGTAGATTTTAATTTCTAATGCCGGGAAAGCCAAAGCCAGTTTTCTCTTCGTTCTTTCCGGCTGATTCATTAATCCGTAAATTACCAGATGATTTTCCCATTGGTACAATTCTTCGCCTACGATTCGGAAACCTTTTATAGTCGATTTGATTTTTTCGATATCCAAATCCTTTCCGATTAGTTCAATCGCAACTGATTTTGGCATTTCCTGCAATCCCCAAGCTTCGTCAACGGCTACTTCTTTAGCTAATACATTACTGTATGGCGCTCGGATTCCTGCATTATCCTTTATTTTAGAATCAACAAAAGCATAATTGTCGTGCCAGATATTGCCTTTTGGACCATTGTTGTTTTTCAATATTTTCTGAATCGGAATCCAGTTGTTTTTGATTGTAAAGCCTTGACTTCCTTCATCAGTATACAGATATAACCATAAAAATGGATCATGTGCGTACGGACTGTTGTACACTTTATCAATATAATTCTCTTCTATTCTGCTTTCCGGCTGAGAGGAAAGCGTATAAATTCCGGCTACATCGTGTAAATGTTTGGCATAATGATGGATTTTATTTCGCTGAATTTTATTGTTTCGCATCACGTTGTCTGTATGTGTCCATCCCCAGCCCATTGAAATTCCGCTGTAAGCCACATCAGAGATTTCGTTGTGTTCGATAGTCAGGTTCTTAATAAAACCAGCTGCAATTCCCAAACATCCCCAGTCTTCGTTGGCAACATTGGTTATTAGATTATCCGAAATCAATTCATCCGAGCAAACAACTCTTTCGTCTTTTACAGTATAAGGCAAATGCGCCTCATAAGCTTCTTCGGAGAAAACACCCAGATTGATTCCGTTTCCGCCAATGTCTTTGAATAGATTTCCTTTGACAATATTATGATTCGTTCCTTTGTGCAAATCCAGTCCTGTAGAAGACAAATGCTCAAAAGTACAGCCTTCAAAAAGAGTATTGTTGGCATAATTGACCTCAACAGCTGCTCTTGGTCTTCCCACCCAGCCCTGATTTTCCAGACTCGACTGATTTGGTGTTCCGGGAATTTTTAATTTATAGGCATCCAATAAATACATTCCCGCCTGCAACGGAACATGTCCTTGCTGCGAAGGACGAAGCCAATTGCTGTATTGAAATGAAATTCCTTTGAAATTAAAATGATGTACAGGCGTATCCAGAGTTCCTTCCACTTTTACTAAATTTTCCAAAACCGGAACTGTAACTTTTGCGGAAGTTAAATTCTCCCCTGCCCTTGGAATATAATAGATTTTGCCTTTTTTTCTGTCCAAATACCATTCTCCGGGTTCGTTCAGAAAGGAGATTGCATTGTTTAAATAGAAAGCTGAATTTCCATTATTTTTTGAAATCCAAGGTGCCGGCCAGGGATGTTCGCTTTGAATTTTACTTTCCGGCTGTTCGAACGAAAGTCTTGCGCTGTCTTTTTTTACTTCTATATCTTTGATTCTAAGATTCGCAATTGCCCACCATTGCACGATGAACATTTCCATTCCGGGCTCGAATTTAACCGACTTGTCCTTAAATGGAATCCAGCATGTCTCTGTTTCCTTATCCCAAGAAAGAATTCTTTCCATTTGATTACCGGCTGTGCTTTTCGCTCTAACAGCCTTTTTTCCGTTTACCCATAATTGTCGGTAATTGATAATCTCGCCCGCTTTCGAAGGAGCGTCAGCTTCCCAAACGATTCCTTTTTTTAATCGGTTGATGGCAATTGTAGATTTTTTCCAGTTTTTGATTTCGAACCCACCACTTAAAATAGGTTTAGCATTAGCCTCGGCTTCAATTGTCGTTGGACTTTCCGCCGTTCCGGAATCTTCGGGTCTTATAAATAATGGTTCGTTTAAATAATAAGTTCCGTTCATTACTATGATGCGGATTCCGTCTTTTACCGAAGCATCTTTCAAACGACGTAATTCTCTGGCTTTTCTAACTGCCATTTGTACCGTTGCCAAAGGATTAGATTTTGTTCCAGGGTTGGTATCTTTACCCTGCGGTGATACCCAGATTTCTGCAGCATTCAATGAGAATGTACTAACGGTAATCAAAAAGATAATTATAACTTTGATAACAATATTTAAACGCATTTTTTCTTCTTTTTATGCAGACTCGTAAGTTCTTTTATTTTTAACAATAATTCGATTGCAAATAAATGTATTTTTTACACTTTTTAAAATAATGGGTACAATTTAAAGTAACATAAAAATAGATGTGTCCTGTACTCTCCTGCATTCTTTCAAAAACCTGATACTTCTTTCGATTAATTTCATAAAAAAGTTACGACTAAACTTACTATAAATTCACAAATCTAATTTCTGGCATTAAATATGTGAAAATATTTTTACTAAATTTGTGCAATCGATTACATTATTGTATTTTCGTTTTTTTATGGAACTTATTTTTATATCAATAAAAAAAGAATTACCAATATAAACATATGACACAATTTTGGTAATTAAAAATTAAACTTTAACTAATTCAATAAGAATGAAAACTAATCCAACTCAATTATTCCGTATACTATTGGCGGTTTTAGCCATGGGATTTTCAGGAAATGTGGCAGCTCAAAAGTCAAAATCCAGTGATACTTACCAGAACATTGAATTTAAAATGGCTAAAGTCAAAGAGCCTAAAATTCCAAAAAACACTGTCAATTTAAAAGATTTTGGTGCTGTTAACGGAGGATATGTTTTAAACACCAAAGCATTTGAAGATGCGATTAATGCGCTTTCGAAAAAAGGAGGGGGAAAAGTAATTATTCCTCCGGGAATATGGCTTACAGGTCCAATTATATTAAAAAGCAGAATCGAATTGCATGCTGAAACAGGAGCTTTAATCAAATTTTCTCCGGATAAAAGCTTGTACCCAATTATTGAAACTAGTTTTGAAGGTTTAAATACCTGGCGTTGTATTTCTCCTCTTTACGGTAAGAATTTAGAAGATGTTGCTTTTACAGGAAAAGGGGTTTGGGATGGTTCAGGCGAAGTTTGGAGACAGGTCAAAAGAAGCAAACTTACGGAAAGCCAGTGGAAGAAATTTGTTGCGTCAGGCGGAGTTGTTAATGAAAGCAAAACGAGCTGGTATCCATCAGAAACATTTATGAAAGCTTCTGTAGGAGCAGATCAAAATGTACGCTTGGATTTAAAAACCAAAGAAGAATTTGAAGCTATTCATGATTTTCTTCGTCCGGTGTTGGTGAGTATCCAAAACAGTAAAAGAGTTATGTTTGACGGACCTGTGTTTCAAAATTCTCCGGCATGGAACATCCATCCGTTGATGATTGAAGATTTAATCGTTCGAAATGTGAGTGTTCGTAATCCTTGGTTTTCACAAAATGGAGATGGCCTTGATGTGGAATCATGCAAAAATGTAATTGTTGAAAACTCAAGTTTTGATGTGGGTGATGATGCTATCTGTATCAAATCAGGAAAAGATAAAGATGGACGTGACAGAGGCGTTCCTTGCGAAAATATTATTATAAGAAACAATATTGTGTATCATGGTCACGGAGGCGTTACTGTAGGAAGTGAAATGTCCGGAGGTGTAAAAAACATGCATGTTTCGAATTGTACTTTTATGGGAACTGATGTTGGATTACGTTTTAAAAGTAACCGTGGACGCGGAGGTGTCGTAGAAAATATTTTTATTTCTGATATTTTTATGACCGATATTCCGTCTCAGGCGATTTCGTTCAACCTTTATTATGGAGGAAAATCCATAGCAGAAACTTTAGAAGAAGGTGGTGATAAAATTGTAAATGCAAAGATGCCTGTAGATGAAAAAACCCCTCAGTTCAAGAATATTTCGATAAAAAATGTAACGATCAAAGGAGCTCAGCAAGCTGTATTTTTACAAGGATTGCCAGAAATGAACCTTGAAAATATAGAAATATCTAATTTGATTGCAAAAGCAGAAAAAGGTTTTACTATTGTTGATGCCAACGGAATTAAAATTCACAATGCTAAACTTGATATTGAAAAACCAAATGTAATTGACATTTATAACGGTAAAAACATGTCGTTTAAGGATATCGAATTCAACTCGACATCAGCTAAAGCCATTACTATTAATGGAGAAGCTACAGAGAATGTAGAATTTATTTCTTCACCAAATTCAGATTTTGCTAAAAAAACGAACATTGGGGAAACCGTTCCTAAATCGGCAGTAAAATTATAGTTGATTAAACTATTTGGCTTCTGTTGTGTCTAAGTTGCAATACAATAACCACAACAGAAGCTTTTCAAAAAACAAACATGAAAACATTACAAGGATTGTCCAAAAATAAGAGTTTGCTATTCGCTGTTATTTTAACTAGTTTTTCATTTCTTAATTCAGTTGCCCAATCGGATAAAGAAAACAAAGCAGCAATCAGTACCAAACCATTTAGTGACAGTATGAATCATTGGTATGGTATCGCCGACAAAAACAACATTATAAATCCGATACCAAATCAGCCCAGATACGAGGAAACCGACTATACCAAAATAGCGGATAACATCATTTATTTTCAGCGCGATAACGGAGGATGGCCAAAAAATTACGATATGCGTGCTATTTTGATGCCTGAACAAATAAAAGAAGTAGTAGGAACTAAATCAGTTTTGCATACTACTTTTGATAATGGTACTACCTACAACCATATTTATTATCTGGCACAAGTGTACACCTTAACTAAAATTGAAAAATATAAAACGGCTTGCCTGAAAGGACTTGATTTCATTATCGAGGCTCAATATCCTAACGGAGGATGGCCACAGTACTATCCTTTAGCTAAGGGATATAGCCGACATATTACCTTCAATGATGGTATGTACATGGGAATCATGAACTTGTTGGATAAAATTATCGATAACAATTCTAATTTTACTTTTTTCGATGCGGCAACAAAAAGCAAAGTCACTACAGCTTATCAAAAAGGAATTGACTGCATCCTAAAAACACAAATTTCAGATCATGGAAAATTGTATGCCTGGTGCCAACAGCATGATGAAGTTACCTTATTACCTGCATGGGCAAGAAAGTTTGAACCGCCAAGTGTAAGTAATGCCGAAAGTGTTGATGTTGTTTTGTTTTTAATGAAAATAGACAATCCAAGTGAGCAGGTGATCAGAGCGGTACAAAGTGCGGTTAAATGGTTTCAGGATTCTAGAATCTACAATACTAGAATTGAAACTTTTAAAGCTCCGGAATTTGATTCGAAATTTAAAAAAGTAACTGATGACCGTCGTGTTGTAACAGATTCGACAGCACCTCCAATCTGGACACGCTATTATGAACTGGGCACATGGAAACCTTTATTTTGTGACCGCGACAGTGTGTATTTATATTCATTGGCCGAAGTTAGCCGTGAGCGAAGAAGCGGTTATTCATGGTATACCTATAACCCCGAAAAAGCATTGAAAAAATATCCCGAATGGCAAAAGAAATGGACGCCTGAAACTGATGTTTTAAAACAATAAAAGACATAAAAAAAGCGTGAATTTAACTTCACGCTTTTTCTATATATTGAAAATTCATTTCTTTAATCATTCAGTTTATAAAATGCCTTTGCATTTGCTGACCATATCTTTTCCTGATCCTGAATCGAAGATTGAGATAGGTAATCTTCTAACGTTTTAACAAGCTCTTTATAATCTGAAGCTACATTACAAACCGGCCAGTCAGATCCAAACATTAGTTTATCTGCAGAGAAATTTTCAAAAATCACATCCAGATAAGGTTTTAAGTCTGATGGTTTCCATGTATTCCAATTGGCTTCGGTTACCATTCCTGAAATTTTGCAATTTACATTTTCGAATTTTGCAATTTCCTCAATTCCCTTTTTCCATGATGCAATATCGCCAGATTTTATATTCGGTTTTGCAATATGATCAATCACAAAAGCCTGATTCGGAAAAGATTTTACCAAATCAATTGCAGCAGGTAACTGACGATGAAAAATCAGGATATCATAAGTGAAATTAAATTCTTTTAAAGCTGCAATTCGGTTTCGAAATGCCTTCCCGAACATAAAATCATCCGGTTCTCCCTGTACCACATGTCTGAAACCTTTGAGTTTTTCAAATTTAGAAAAATGATTTAATCGTTCTGCAATGCTATCACTTCTCAAATCAACCCAGCCTACAACTCCTTTTATAAAATCATTTTTAGATGCCAGATCCAATAGAAAATTAGTTTCTTCTTCAGACTGACTTGCCTGAACGGCCACACAACCCGAAAATTGATTTTGAGAAAGCAATGGCAACAAATCTTCCGGTAAAAAATCCCTTTGAATTTTCAGCATGGAATCATCAATCCAACTATCTCTTATTGGATCAAATTTCCAAAAATGCTGATGGGAGTCAATTCGGTTATTCATACAAAACTAATTTACGTCACTTATTAAAGCACGATCCAGATGTACATATCCGCCATCCACAAAAACAAATTGTCCTGTTGTATGTGATGAACGCTCTGAAATAATAAACAAAGTCGTATCTGCTATTTCTTCTGTTTTTGTCATTCTGGATTCAAACGGAATACTTTTATTGATTTTTTTCAAAACTGTTTCACCATCCGCTAATGTCTTAATCCAGTCTTCGTAGGCAGGGGTATAACTTTCTGCAATAATAATCGCATTTGAACGAATTCCATACTGAATCAAGTCTACTGCCCATTCACGAGTAAGTCCAAGAACACCACCTTTTGCTGCAGCGTAACCAGAAGTCCCTCCTTGTCCTGTAAGAGCCACTTTTGAACCAATATTTAAAACATTCCCTTTTGATTCTTTTAGATACGGAAGTGCATATTTTACCATTAAAAAGTAACTCACAACATTCAGTTTTAAAGAATCCATAAATTCTTCATAACTGGCATCCAGGCCTGCACCGTCATTGACTCCAACATTATTGATGACAGCATCAATTCTGCCGTATTTTGCTATAATTTGCTTAACAGCACTTTCCATTTGCTCAGGATTGGTAACATCCGTTTGTACAAATAAAGCATCAATTCCTTTCTTTTGCAGTTCTTCTGCATAACCAAAACCACGGCTGTTTCTGTCTACAAGTGCCGGAATAGCTCCTTCATCTGCCAGTCTTTTAATTATGGTTTCTCCAATACTCCCTTCTTTTCCGGCTGAACCGGAAACTACTACCACTTTTCCTTTTAATCCTAAATCCATAATTAGTTATTTAGCTTAATTTATTTCTATCAACGCTTTGATGACGTTGTTTTTTGGGTCAATCCAATTTCCGAATTGATTTATCATTTCAGAAAAGTCTGCTCTGTGCGTAATGTACTTTTTCGGATCAATTTTTCCTGCTTTCAGACATTCCATTACATATTCAAAATCTTCAATAGTCGCATTTCTACTGCTCATCAAAGTCGATTCTCTCTTATGAAATTCAGGATGACTGAAACTCAATTCTCCTTTTTGAAGTCCTACCAAAACGAATCTTCCGCCATGCGAAATATAATTAAAAGCACTATTCATGACTTTTTGGTTTCCGGTAGCATCAATCACTACGTTTGCCATGTCGCCATTGGTCAACTCTTTCAGTCTTTCTACAACATCTTCGTTTAACGGATTTATGGTTGCATCGGCATTCAGTTCGTTTTTACAAAAACCTAATCGGTAATCGTTGATGTCCATCACAATCACTTTGGCTCCGGCAATTTTCGCAAACTGAATCAATCCAATTCCGATTGGCCCTGCTCCCATTACCAAAACTGTATCCGTAGCTTTTACTCCAGCTCTTCTTATACCATGTGCCGCAATTGCCAAAGGTTCAACCAATGCCAGTTCATCATAATCCAATCCCTGACCGTGTAATAAATATTTTTCCGGAATGGTTACGTATTCTGCCATTCCTCCATCAATATGAACTCCAAAAACTTTGATATTGGCACAACAATTTGTCAGTCCGTTTCTGCAGGCAACACAAGTACCACAATTGAAATAAGGAATAAAAGTTACTTTATCACCCGGTTCAAAACCTTTTGCATTTCCTTTGATATATTCTGCAGCCAGTTCATGTCCCAAAATTCTTGGGTATTCAAAATAAGGCTGTGTTCCTCCAAAAGCGTGAATATCGGTTCCGCAGACACCGATTCTTCTAATTTTCAACAATACTTCGCCTTCTTTTGGTTCGGGCATTGGTTTCTCTTTGATAAGAAACTCCTGCGGCTTTTCACAAACAATATATTTCATTTAATTTGAATCTGTTTTTTAGAATTTTCTTTTCAAAAATTCCAATATTATTTACTGTAAGCTTTTGCTATCTGTTTGCTTGATCCTAAACCGTCCATTCCTAATTCGATAACATCTCCTGCTTTAATGTAAATTGGATCAGGCTTAATTCCCAAACCAACTCCCGGAGGTGTTCCTGTACTAATTACATCTCCAGGCATAAGTGTCATAAACTGACTTAAGTAATGCACTAAAAATGGAATTTTGAAAACCAGATTAGAAGTATTACTGTTTTGGAATTTCTTTCCGTTAACCGTTAACCACATTGGTATATTGTTTACATCGGTAATTTCATCCTGAGTAGCCAAGAATGGTCCAAGGGGTGCGAAAGTATCACATCCTTTTCCTTTTGCCCATTGTCCGCCCATTTCGATTTGAAAAGCTCTTTCGCTGTAGTCATTCAACAAAGCATAACCTGCAACATAATCCAAAGCTTCTGCCTCTTCAACATAACTTGCTTTTTTCCCTACTACAAATGCCAATTCGATTTCCCAATCTGTTTTTTCACTGTTTTTTGGAATAATCAAATCATCATTTGGACCACATAAAGAAGTAGTTGATTTGAAAAAGATAATTGGTTCTGATGGAATTGGAGCACCAGTTTCATGACAATGATCTACGTAATTTAATCCGATACAGATTATTTTTGAAGGTCTTGCTACCGGAGAACCCAAACGTACATCTGCACTAACTTCTGGTAAAAGAGGATTGCTTTCTAATGCTTTTTTCAATTTTTCTAATCCATTATCTTCAAAAAAAGCTTCATTAAAATCAGTTACAATTGAAGAAACATCATATCTTTTTTCTCCAATTAAAACTCCTGGTTTTTCTTTTCCAACTGCTCCAAAACGTATTAATTTCATTTCTTTTATTTTTAAGGTTCTAAGTCGCTAAGGCTCTGAGGTTCTAAGGCTAAAAAATCTTAGCAGCTTAGTAACTTAGAATCTTAGTCTCTTTTTTTTTATTAATTATTTAATTTTATAAATCCTCCGTCAATAGGATAATCACTTCCTGTAATGAATCCTGCTTCATCGCTGCATAAGTAAAGAGCCAGTGTAGCAATTTCGTCTGGTTTTCCCATACGTCCTATTGGTTGTGACTTAGACAGTTTTTCAAAAATTTCAGCTTCTTTGCCCGGGTAATTTTTATTGATAAACCCATCTACAAAAGGAGTGTGCACCCTAGCCGGTGAAATTGAATTGCATCGAATCCCTTCATCTATATAATCTCTCGCTACTGATAAAGTCATTGCCATTACAGCACCTTTAGCAGTTGAATAAGCAAAACGATCCTGAATGCCAACCCAAGCAGCAATCGAAGCCATGTTTAAAATCACGCCTCCATTTGATAATCTTAATTTTGGAATAGCGGCAAACAAACAATTGTAAACACCATTTACATTTACATCCATTACCCTTTGGAAATCGATTTCCAAAGTTGTGCATACTTTTCCAACATGGGCGATACCGGCATTATTGATTAAAATATGGATATTCCCAATTTTTTCAAATGTAGCAACAACCTCTTTCTGACTTGCAACATTACAGGCATAAGAAAATACTTTTCCACCTGCATTTTTTATTTCATCAACAGCATCCTGAGCGCTTTCGACAGACAAATCAACGATATGAACTTCTGCTCCTTGTTTTGCAAACAAGGTAGCAATTGCTCTTCCTATTCCGCTGCCACCACCAGTTATGACAGCTTTTTTATTTTCTAATGAAAACATATATTTAGTTTTTTAATTATCGATTTAATTCTAAAGCCGCCAGAATAAAAGGTCCGGTTACTTTAGGGTCATTATCTTTCCTTCTTTCATTAATGTAATATTCATAAGAGCCATCACGATAAGGTTTCCCTCCCAAACCTGCTACAGCACAGGCATTCGTAATTTCAATTTCTCCATTTGGATATACTTTAACAAACTTTGAGGTCATACCATCAAACGCCTTTTCAGCAATTTTTTTGAATTTCTTTGGCAAATATCCTTTTTTCGCACCTTTTGCAAATGCATAAGCAAACATAGCCGTACCCGAAGTTTCTAAATAATTACCTTCACGGGTTCCCATATCAGTAACCTGGTACCACAATCCTGATGGATCCTGAAATTTCACTAAGGCATTCGAAATATTATTTAAATATAAAATAAGTTCTTTTCTTTTTGGATGATCTTTAGGAAAATAATCCAGAACATCTACCAATCCCATTACATACCAGCCCATTGAGCGGGACCAAAAGTTAGGAGAAACGCCAGTTTCTTTGTTTGCCCATGGCATTTCTTTGCTTTCGTCCCAGGCATGGTACAATAATCCTGTTTTTTTGTCGGTTGCCTTCTCCTGAATCAATTCAAATTCATGAGCGATATCATCCAGTTTAGCACCTTTTTCAAACGTAACGGTATATTCTGCGTAAAATGGTTCCCCCATATATAAGCCATCAAGCCACATTTGGTTAGGATATATTTTTTTATGCCAAAAACCACCACTTGGCGTACGAGGCTGTTCTTCTAATTGTTTGCGCAAAGTCTGCATGGCAATTAGATACCGTTTGTCTTTAGTCTGCTCATAAATGTCAAACAAAATTCGGCCTGTAGGTATGTTATCGATGTTAAAGGACTCAAACTTGTAGGTTTTAATATTTCCATTGGCGTCAATCAATTCATCAGCATATTGTTTGGCATAAGCCGTGTATTTTTCATTATTTTTTTGCTTTCCTAATTCCTGAAAAGCATAGGTAACCAAACCATGAACATAACTGATATGTGCTACAGGTGCATCATCAATCATATACGATTTAGGGTGGCGCTGCATTAAAGTTTGCGCCATTCTTTCTGACCACTTTAACTTCGTTGAAATTTCAGGATTTTGTTTAGTTTCGTTACCTGCAATTTGTGCAATTCCATTATTTGAAATCAACAAGACCAGCATTAAAGTCTTGACAAAAAAATTATTTTTTAGAACATTTATTATCATTACAATCTATTTATTCTATAATTACTATTGTTTTTTATTTAAATATTAATAAATGTAAAAAACACAATTACAAAAGTAAATTTTAAAACCAATTATTGGCGAAATAAAATCTAAAAATAACTATACTTTAATATTTTATCACACTTTTTACTCTATTTGTAAAAAATAAACTAATAAACATCAAATTTTCCATAAAAAGTACATTATTAACAATAGGCAGGATAGCGCATTACAATCTTATATTTACATTTGTAATTGTAGTTTTTACATTTATCTTAAACAGAATCATCAATTGTTAATAATATTCAATGAAAAAATTAAAAGGCATAACATGGAATCACACAAGAGGTTTACTACCAATGGTTGCAACTGCTCAACGTTTTACCGAATTAAATCCGGAAATAGAAATTAGCTGGGAGAAAAGAAGTTTACAGGAATTCGCCGATGCTTCGATAGAAGATTTAGCCAAAAGATTTGACCTCTTGGTTATTGATCATCCGTGGACAGGATTTGGAGCCGATACAAAAACAATTTTGCCTTTATCAGATCATCTCTCATCAGAATACATAAAAGATCAGGAAATCAATACCGTGGGTAAATCTTACGGAAGTTACGTTTTTCATAACAAATTATGGGCTTTGCCAATAGATGCAGCAACTCCGGTTGCAGCTGCCAGATTGGATATCTTAGAAAAACAAGGACTGAAAGTTCCTCAAACCTATGACGATTTATTGGCTCTGGCCAAAAAGGGACTGGTTGCTTTTGCCGGAATCCCAGTAGATTCCTTAATGACATTCTATTCTTTTTGCTGCAGTCTGTGCGAAGATCCTTTTCAGTCTCAGGAAAAAGTAATTTCTGTGGAAACAGGAAAAAAAGCTTTGCAGATGCATCGTGAACTGGCTCAGTTAATGGATCCTGCAAATTTTAACCGAAATCCGATTCAGGTATATGAAGCCATGGTGAATTCGGATGAAATTGCCTACTGCCCTTTCGCTTATGGCTATTCTAATTATTCAAGAATTGGTTACAGTAAAAATTTACTTCATTCTTATGATTTGGTAAAATTGAATGACAAACCAATGATTAGTTCATTAGGTGGAACTGGTTTGGCGGTTTCTTCATTTAGCCAACATATTCCCGAAGCTATAAAATATGCTGAATTTACAGGATCATCACAGGTACAGCAAAATATTTTTGCAGATAATGGCGGACAACCAGGGCATTTACAAGCCTGGAAAAGTGAAAGAATCAATGGAGTAACACACGATTATTTCAAAAATACGTTACCAGCTTTAGAAAGAGCATTTTTAAGACCAAGATATTCCGGACACATGTATTTTCAGGATCATGCAGGAGATGTTGTTCGTGATTATTTAATGAATGGCGGAGATGAGGAGTTGGTTTTATCAGCAATGGATGCACTTTACACAAAGTCTTTAAACTTATAACAGTATGAAACCATTAGAAGGATTAGTTGTATTGGAATTTTGCCAGTTTTTGGCAGGACCTTCTGCGGGTTTAAAACTGGCCGATTTAGGAGCGAGGGTTATTAAAATTGAGCGTCCTGTAAAAGGAGAAGCCTGTCGACAATTGAGCATCAAAGACCTTTTTGTAGATGACAGCAGTCTGCTTTTTCATACCATCAACAGAAATAAAGAATCTTTTGCAGCCGATTTAAAAAATCCCGAAGATTTAATTTTAGTAAAAAAACTGATTGCCAGGGCGGACATTATGACCCATAATTTCAGACCAGGTGTGATGGAGAAAATCGGGCTGGCTTTTGCGGATGCATTAACGATCAATCCCAAAATAATTTACGGAACTATTACGGGTTACGGAGATAAAGGTCCGTGGGCAAATAAACCCGGACAGGATTTGTTACTACAATCTCTTTCCGGACTAAGCTGGTTAAGTGGCCGAAAAAGCCAGGGACCAGTTCCGTTTGGTTTGGCTGTAGCCGATTTAATGTGCGGAAATCATTTCGTACAGGGAATTTTAGCTGCTTTACTTAAAAGAGCCAAAACCGGAAAAGGAGTTTTAGTAGAAGTAAGTTTACTGGAATCTATTTTGGATGTTCAGTTTGAAGCCATTACTTCTTACTTAAATGATGGAGGAAATCAGCCTGAGCGTGGCGATGTGAAAGGAAGTGCACATGCATTTTTGAGCGCACCTTATGGTGTTTATCAAACCCAAGATGGTTATATTTCCTTAGCAATGGGAGATCTGCTTTTTATTGGAAGTGTTTTAGAAATCGATTTCCAACAATATACTGATAAACACAAATGGTTTTCCCAAAGAGATGAGATCAGAGAATTGTTAGCCGAAAAACTAAATACCAAAACAGCAGATCATTGGGTTGATATGTTGCAAAAACAAGGAATTTGGTGTGGAAAAGTTCTTAATTATGAAGAACTGGATAACCAGCCTTTTGTAAAGGAATTGCAGTTGAAACAAAACGTAAAAAATTCAGAAGGAGAAACATTGGTTACGACCAGAAGCCCGATTCAATTAGATGGAGAAATTTTGCTTAGCCCAAAAGCGGCTCCAAAAGTGGGAGAAGATAATTTAAAAATACACGAACAATTTTTATAGATGAAACCATTAGAAGATTATTTAATAGTAGATTTTAGCCAGTTCCTTTCGGGACCATCGGCTAGTTTGCGATTGGCGGATTTGGGTGCTCGTGTGATAAAAATTGAGAAACCGGGAACGGGGGATATTTGCCGAACCCTTTATACTTCTGATTTGATTATGAATGGGGAATCTTCTGTTTTTCATACCATCAACAGAAACAAAGAATCGTTTGCCATTGATTTCAAACAGCCAGAAGAACTGGAAAAATTAAAAAAATTATTGGCCAAAGCCGATGTTATAATGCACAATTTCAGACCAGGCGTAATGGAGCGTGTAGGTTTAAGTTATGATGTCGTCAAAGAAATCAATCCCAATATCATCTATGCCGAAATTTCGGGTTATGGCACAAAATCGGATTTAAAAGATTTACCGGGACAGGATTTATTACTTCAATCTTTAACCGCCTTGACTTGGTTGAGTGGTAATCAGGAAGATGGTCCGGTACCAATGGGATTATCAATTGTGGATATGCTGGCTGGAGCACATTTGGCACAAGGAATTTTAGCAGCTTTGTACAGAAAAGCAACTCATAATATCGGTGCAAAAGTTCAGGTAAGCATGCTGGAATCGGCTTTTGACTTTCAGTTTGAAACCATTACGACTTATTTTAATGACGGCGGTGAATTGCCTGTTCGAACCAAAAGCAATAATGCACACGCCTATTTAGGCTCGCCTTATGGAATTTACAAAACCAATGATGGCTATTTAGCTTTGGCAATGGGATCAATTCCTGTTTTGGCTTCGCTTTTAAAATGTGATGCATTACTACAATTTCCGGAGAATAAATTTGCTTTAAGAGACGAAATAAAGAATATTCTGAAAACCCATTTACAAACTCAGGAAACCCAGTTTTGGCTGGATATCTTAGAACCCGCTGATATTTGGTGTGCCAAAGTATTAAACTACAAACAGCTTTTTGCCGAAGAAGGATTTCAGGTTTTAGATTTCGTTCAGCGAGTTGAAATGCTGGATAGTTATACGTACAAAACAACCCGATGTCCGATTAAAATTGATGGAGAATATTTTACTTCGAGTAAAGGTTCTCCAAAATTAGGTCAGGACAATGAGCGGATTATGAAAGAACTGGACTGAAGTCCAGCCTTACAAAATATTTCGAGCCGATGGCTCTGACACATAATGTGAGAGTTCCGGAGGAACGACGCATATTGTAGCAACGGATTTTAATCCGTTGAAAAATGAATACATACACAATAATGGAAAAATTAAGAATAGCTGTCAGGAAATTTGACCCTTTTGAAAGTACGCTGCAAAAGCTATGGGATTTGTTTTGCCTAAAAAACAATATCACAGTTGAAGCCGAAATGATTCCATTGGAATTACACGATTTGTACGAAGAAACCATTACAAATAAAGGACTAATAAATGGAAACTGGGACATCGCACACATCAACACCGATTGGATTTTTGATGCTGCGAATGAAAAAGCGGTTATGGATTTAAACCCATTGATTACTGAAAATCCACCACAAAATTATCCTGAAGGTTGGCATCAATCTTTATTGCATTTACAAGAAATAAATAACGGCACTTACGGATTGCCTTTTCACGACGGTCCAGAATGTTTGATTTATAGAAAGGATTTATTTGAAGATTCAACCGAAAAAGAAAACTTCAAAAAGCAATTTGGCTACGAATTGCATCCTCCAAAAACCTGGGAACAATTCACCCAGATAGCCGAATTTTTCAACAGACCCGAAGAAAATCTTTACGGTTGTGTTTTTGCGAATTACCCAGACGGACATAATATGGTTTTTGATTTCTGTCTGCAATTATGGACACGTGGCGGTTCTTTATTGAATGCTCAAAATCAAATCGGCATCAATCATTCTTCAGCGATTAAAGCTTTGGATTTTTACAGAACAATCGTGAACAATAAAAATGCGGTTCATCCAAAGTCGAAGGATTTTGGTTCCGTTGAAGCAGGAATGGCTTTCGCCGAAGGTGAGGCTGCAATGGCAATCAACTGGTTCGGATTTGCCTCGATGTGCGAAGTGATTGAAGAATCAAAAGTGAAAGGCAAAGTTGATATTACCGAACTTCCATCAGATGAAAATCATAAAACTGCTTCGCTGAATGTTTATTGGTTATACACCATTGGTACAGGAAGCAAGCATCAAAAACTGGCTTACGATTTTTTACGATTTGCCAGTACTCCTGAAAGCGATAAATTATTGACAAACGAAGGTGGAATTGGTTGTAGAAAATCAACTTGGAACGATCCTGAAATCAATAAAATTATTCCGTTTTATCACAAACTGGAAACGCTTCATGAAAATGCTTTAACCTTACCTCAAACCCCAGTCTGGCCAAAAGTAGCGGAGCTGATTGATAAAATGGTTTTAAAAGCAATAGAAAGCGGCATTCCATCCGAAAAATTATTAGAAGAAACACAGAATGCCATTCTGCAAATTATATAGTTATGAATATTACATACAAACCTTTATTGCCCGAAACAAAACAACCAATTATTATTATTGGTGCGAGCGGTATTGTAAAAGATGCACATTTACCTGCTTATGAAATGGCTGGTTTTACTGTTTTTGGTATTACCAACAGAACGATTTCAAAAGCGCACGATCTGGCGAAACAATTTAAAATAGCACATGTTTTTGAAAATGTTGCCGAAGCTGTGCAACATGCACCATCAAATGCGGTTTATGATATTACCGTTTTACCTGATCAATACATCGAAATTTTGGAACAATTGCCAGATGGAGCCGCTGTGCTGATTCAAAAACCGATGGGAAATGATTTGGCACAAGCCAAAGAAATTGTTGCCGTTTGCGAAAGAAAAAAATTAGTCGCTGCCATTAATTTTCAATTGCGTTTTGCTTCTTTTGTAAGTGCAGCAAGGCATCTTATTACCGAAGGAATTATTGGTGATTTGTATGACTTGGAATTTAAAGTAACTGTAAATACCCCTTGGGAATTATTTCCGTTAATTAAGGAACATCCAAGATTGGAAATTCTTTTTCACAGTGTGCATTACATTGACTTCATTCGTTCATTTTTGGGAAATCCAAAAGGGGTTTATGCGAAAACAACCAATCATCCTTTGAAGAAATTATCCTCCTGCCGTTCTTCAATTATTTTGGATTATGGAGATTCGATGCGAGTGGTTATCAATACGAATCACGATCATCATTTTGGACCAAAACACGAAGAAAGTTACATCAAATGGGAAGGAACAAAAGGAGCCATTAAAGCCAAAATGGGCTTACTTATGAATTATCCTGATGGAATGCCAGATGAATTTGAAGTGGCGATAGAAAAGGACGGGAAATATGAATGGAAAAAAATCAATCTGGAAGGTTCCTGGTTTCCTGAGGCTTTCATTGGAACGATGTCAAACTTAATGCGTTTTAAAGAAGGTTCAGACGATAAATTATTAGCAAGTGCTCAGGATGTTCTTGACACAATGAAAGTGGTAGAAGCTTGTTACATAAGCAATGAAAAAGGAGGAGTTTCATTAAACGAATTATAATTTTTTCCATATAAAGTTATATAATTCATTTAGCTCAGTTTGAGTAAAAAAATAAATCATATAAAAAGTAAAATAATAAACCATAAAATTTAATAAGTTCTTTTTGCTTCACGCAAAATAATTAAATGAACTTATATAACTTATATGGTGAAAACAAAAAAAACTATGTATTTCAAATCCACATTTTTCGAAGATTATCAACTTAACGATAAAAGAGTTACATTAGGCAGAACAATTACCGAAACTGATTTTGTTGTTCACGCTGGACATACCGGTGATTTTTTTCCGCATCACATGGATGAAGAATGGTGCAAGACACAACCTTTCGGACAGAGAATTGCGCACGGCACAATGGTTTTTAGTATTGGTATCGGTTTGACTGCATCGGAAATAAATCCGGAAGCTTTCTCGAAAGGTTATGACCGAATGCGATTTGTAAAACCGGTTCACATTGGTGATACGATCCATTCTGAAATTACAATCTCTGAAAAAGGAGAAGCCAAAAAACCGGACATGGGAACAGTGACTGAACACGTAGAAATCATTAACCAAAGAGGAGAAGTCGTATTGGTTTGCGATCATCTATTATTAGTAAAAAAGAAATAATTTAAAATAAATCTAACTATGCAAGTAACTAACCAAACCGGAGATCAACACGAAGTACCAACAGAAGGAGGAAAAGGGAATAAATATCTTTTGCCTTTTATTTTAATTACTAGCTTATTCTTCCTTTGGGGAATGGCGCACAATCTGGATTCTATATTAATTCCACACTTAAAAAAAGCGTGTGAATTAAATAATAGTCAATCTACTTTAATTGATACAGCCGTATTTTTCGCTTATTTTATTATGGCAATTCCAGCCGGGATGCTCATTAAACGATTTGGTTACAAAAATAGTATCATTATTGGTTTATTGGTTTTCGCAGCAGGGGCCTTTTTATTTGTACCAGCAGCAAATTCAAGAGCATATGAACTATTTTTATTTGCGTTATTTGTAATTGGTTGTGGATTAACTATTTTGGAAACTAGTGCCAACCCTTATGCCGCTATTCTAGGATCTCCTGAATCATCTTCTAAAAGATTGAATTTGGCAGCCTCTTTTAATGGATTGGCAGCGATGGTTGCGCCAATTGTTGGTTCATTGTTTATACTTTCGGGAACAAATCACACTCCGGAACAAATGTCAGCAATGCCGGAAGCAACAAAAGCAGCCTATTTATTAGAAGAAGCTTCAGCAGTAAAACTGCCTTACATCATTTTAGGAACTGTATTGGTATTGGTTGCCATCTTGTTTTATTTTATGCATTTACCATCGATGAAACCAAAGCAAACAGAAGTAGAAGTTAAACCAGGTTTTTTCTCTGTTTTAAAATTTTCTCATTTAAGCTGGGCAGTTGTAGCACAATTTTTTTATGTAGGTGCTCAGGTTTGTATCACCAGTTTCTTTATCCGAATTGCACAACAAGGTGCCGGATTAGATGAAAAAACAGCTGGATATTACCTTGGAATTTATGGTTTCCTGTTTATGGCGGGACGTTTTATTGGTACCTTCTTTTTAAAATTCGTGAAAGATTATGTTTTACTGTCAATATATTGTATAGCCTGTATTATACTTTGCTTAGTAGCAATTTACGGAACTGGAATTGCTGTAATTTATGCTCTTGGCGGAATAGGATTTTTTATGTCAATTATGTTTCCTACTATTTTCTCTTTAGGTTTAGTTGGCTTAAAATCCAATACCGAAACAGGTTCATCCTGGCTGGTAATGTCAATTGTTGGTGGAGCAATACTTCCTTATGGAATGGGAACTTTAATCGATATGAAGCATGATGACATTCAGGCTGGTTATATTATCCCGTTGGTGTGTTTTGTGATTATTCTTTATTTCGGTCTGTTTGGACATAAAGTAAAAAACATCATTTCTTAGTTAAACTTCAATTATTTTTATAAACTTCCAAGGTGTAATAATTTTATTCCTTGGAATTTTCTTTTAAACTCAGCCCCTTAAATCTAACATGAAAAAATCTTTACTAACTTTTTATTTCTTACTATTTATTTTCAGTTCTTCTCTATTTGCTCAAAAAAACAAAAATTCTTACGATATTGTCGTAGCAGCTGATGGAAGCGGCAACTACACAAAGGTTCAGGATGCCTTTAATGCTGTTCCGGATAATAGCTTAAAACGTACTGTTATTTTTGTGAAACCGGGTGTTTATAAGGAAAAATTAAAATTAACTGCTGCCAAAAAAAATGTGTCATTAATTGGTGAATCTTATAAGAATACGATTCTTACTTATGATGATTATGCTGAAATTGCTGGTGGCACCAGTAAATCATTCAGTACTTTAATTGAAGCCAATGATTTTTTTGCAGAAAACATCACTTTTGAAAATACTATCAGTAGTGAATTACCTCAATATAAAAAAGGCGGTCAGGCTGTAGCTTTGATGGTAAATGGTGACAGAGTCATTTTTCATAATTGTAAAATGAGCGGTTTTCAGGATACTTTTTACCTTAAAGCAAATAAAAGAACCTATATAAAAGATTGCATTATTGACGGGACTACAGACTTTATTTTTGGAGCAGGAATTGCTTTTTTTGAAAATTGTTTTATTCAGTGCAGAAAAGACTCCTATATTACAGCAGCCAATCACGAAGTTGGAAAAAGCAAATATGGTTTTATATTTAAGGATTGCGTCATAATGAAATATCCTAATACAGCCGTTTCGAAAGTATCTTTGGGCAGACCATGGGGAGCAGGAGCAAATACAGTTTTTATCAATTCTTATGAAGAATCACACATAATTCCTGACGGTTGGTCCATATGGTCAAAAGATCCCGAAAACAAAGCATATGAAAATTGGAAAACTGCCTATTATGCAGAATACAATTGTTACGGTCCAGGATCAAAGTCGGATAACCGCATATCATGGTCACATCAACTAAACAAAACGGAAGCTGCTGATTATAGCAAAGAAAAAATATTCGCTGCCAACACCACAACCGCAAACAATCTTGAAGGAGATTGGAATCCGATAATTGAAAAAGATAAATGCGATTCGATTTTACCTTCAAAAAAAGCTAAAAATGCTGATTCAAATTTTGAAAAAGGATTTAAATAACAAATACAATCATTTTATAAAACTAATCCTCACTTTAAAAAGTGGGGATTTTTGTTTTAAACCAATTACTCATTGTAATTAGCTTTTGGATACTTATTGTTATTGCCAAGCTTTGTTCTCAACATAATTCTATTTGGTCAGAAGCTTTAATCTAACGCAGTAAAAGAATGTCGAATTTCTTACGGGGCTAATTTAATTACTTCACAGATTAAGTTTCAGAATAGAATAATTGTGGGCGTTTCCCTTTGGGCCGGGCTGTACGCTGTATCTTTTGCGATTGAAGTTTAGGCTTAGAAAGAACTTTAGGGAATCGCAAAAGGATGCCGCTCCCATCCCTAACGCATACTAAGTAAATTAGATCATTAGGTTTCATATAAGTAACAAAATATTAATTTCAGAATATAAAAAAAACATAATCCTTCAAAATAGGAATTACGCTTTTTTTATTGTACTCAGAGCGGGACTTGAACCCGCACGAACATTGCTGTTCACTGGATTTTAAGGGATCAATACATATTGTTGTGGGGAAATATTAAAATAACGGTTTTTGCATTCCAA
>CBFGNY010000018.1:0-42612 GCA_965650235.1 uncultured Flavobacterium sp.
ATTACCGAGATTCGGAATGAAAAAGAATGCGTATGCGGCAAAGTGGTTGTAGCTGACACCAAGTTCTGTTCGTCCTGTGGTCATCATTTTGGGCACAATATTTATTGACGATGCAATATTTGTCTGAAATGACAGATGAGCAAACTTTAACAATGTATTCAGGACATCCAATGGGATTATTTCCTTCGCATTCAGAAGCACCGAGAGTTGTGGTTACCAACGGAATGGTGATTCCGAATTACTCAAAACCAGACGACTGGGAAAAAATGAATGCTTTGGGCGTTTCACAATATGGTCAAATGACCGCAGGCAGTTATATGTACATTGGCCCACAGGGAATTGTTCACGGAACTACGATTACGGTTTTGAATGGTTTCAGAAAAATAAAACTGAACCCGGAAGGAAATTTATTCGTAACTTCTGGTCTTGGAGGAATGTCCGGTGCGCAGCCAAAAGCAGGTAATATAGCCGGCTGTATTACGGTCTGCGCCGAAGTAAATCCGAAGATTACCAAAATTCGTCATGAACAAGGTTGGATTAATGAAATCGTAACTTCGACGGAGGAACTGGTTCAGCGAGTAAATTCGGCGAAAGCCAATAAAGAAGTTGTTTCGATTGCCTATTTAGGAAATGTGGTTGATGTTTGGGAATCATTCGATAAAGAAAATATCAAAATTGATTTAGGTTCAGATCAGACTTCGCTTCATAATCCGTGGGCTGGCGGTTATTATCCGGTTGGAATTTCTTTTGAAGAAGCCAACGAAATGATGGCTAATAATCCGGAATTATTCAGGGAAAAAGTGCAGGAATCGTTGCGTCGTCAAGCGAAGGCAATCAATAAACACACCGCAAAGGGAACCTATTTTTTCGATTACGGAAATGCTTTCTTATTGGAAGCTTCACGCGCCGGAGCAGATGTTATGGCTGAAAACAATATTGATTTTAAATATCCGAGTTACGTTCAGGATATTATGGGACCAATGTGTTTTGATTACGGTTTTGGCCCGTTTAGATGGGTTTGTACTTCGGGAAAACCAGAAGATTTGCAAAAAACAGATGCGATTGCAAGTCAGGTTTTAGAAGAAATGGCGAAAACGGCTCCAGATCAAATTCAGCAGCAAATGCAGGATAACATCAAATGGATCAAAGGTGCTCAGGAAAACAAACTGGTTGTAGGTTCGCAGGCAAGAATTCTTTATGCTGATGCTGAAGGCCGTATTAAGATTGCCGAAGCCTTTAATCAGGCAATTGCAAAAGGCGAAATAGGAACAGTGGTTTTAGGACGCGATCATCATGACGTTTCAGGAACAGATTCTCCTTACCGTGAAACTTCCAACATTTATGACGGATCCCGCTTTACTGCCGATATGGCGATTCAAAATGTCATTGGCGACAGCTATAGGGGTGCAACCTGGGTATCCATTCATAACGGTGGCGGCGTTGGCTGGGGAGAGGTCATAAATGGTGGTTTTGGTATGGTTCTTGATGGTTCTCAAGAGGCTTCAAAACGCTTAGCATCAATGCTTTTCTGGGATGTTAACAACGGAATTTCAAGAAGAAGCTGGGCCAGAAACGACGAAGCTATTTTTGCTATAAAAAGAGCAATGGAAGTTCAGCCATTATTAAAAGTAACTTTACCTAACATGGTAGACGAAAATTTATTTTAGCTAAAAGTTATTTGCTTTAATTTTGAGAACACTAAAATTTAAACATATGAAAACATTCAAATTAATACCCGTTTTTCTGCTTTTGATACTTGCCTCCTGCAGCACGGTCAGCGTTTATTCTGATTACGATAAAAACGTAGATTTTACACCTTACAAAACATACGCATTCTTTAAACCGGGAATTGATAAGGTTGAGATTTCTGATCTGGATAAAAGACGTATTCTTCATGCCATAGATACTGAAATGCAGGCCAAAGGTTTTACTAAAAGCGAAAAACCTGATCTGTTGGTTAATATTTTTACCAAATCGAGAGAGCAGGTTGATGTAAACCAATTTAATGCCGGCTGGGGTTATGGCTGGGGCTGGGGCTGGAATCCGTGGATGATGTATGGCGGCAACCGAACTACTGTTTCCACCTCTACCGAAGGAACGTTATACATTGATTTAATCGATGCAAAGAAAAAAGAAATGATCTGGCAGGGTGAAGGAATTGGAACACTGACCCGAAACATCGATAAAAAAGAGGAACGAATTCAGGAAATTGTAAGCAAAGTTTTGGCTCAATATCCGCCTCAGGCAAAAAAATAATTGATACATTTGTTTCAAACAACAAAAATGACAAACTTAAATAATAGTAGCATCGCGATTAGTATTATTGCAATTCAGCAGTAATGGCGAGGTGTTATATAAATTAAGTACAATAATTTATGAAGCCTCCCGATTTGGGAGGTTTTTTTATATAATTAAATTGTCCGGAATTCAGAAATTAAGCTATCAGGTCTCAATTTAAACAACCACAAATTTCGCAAATTCACACAAATTAAAATTGCATTCCGGGATGCATTTTAGGGAAAAGTAATTTGCAAAAATTTGTATAATTTGTATAATTTGTGGTTAAACTAAAAAAGCCTTGAATTCCTGGCAAAAGAAAAAAAACAAAACTAATGAATCTATTTAATGAAGTACTTGCTGCCAAAAAACAACTCGAAACTGTAGTTGCGGCTACTCCTCTTACACAAAATTTAAATCTTTCAGACGAATTTAAATCGACTATTTTATTAAAAAGAGAAGATTTACAAATTGTACGATCGTATAAAATCAGAGGAGCTTATAACAAGATTTCTTCGTTGACTGAAACTGAAAAAGCTGTAGGGATTGTTTGTGCAAGCGCCGGAAATCATGCTCAGGGCGTTGCTTATTCCTGTAATCTCCTTGGGATACAAGGCAAAATTTATATGCCCAAAACCACTCCAAAACAAAAGATAAAACAAGTTCAGCTATTCGGAAAATCATTTGTTGAGATTGTCCTTACCGGAGATACTTTTGATGACGCTTATGCTTCAGCGACTGCAGATGCAATTAAAAACCATAAAATATTTATTCATCCTTTTGATGATGAAAAAGTTATTGCAGGTCAGGGAACTGTTGGATTAGAAATTCTTGAAAGCTACAAAGAACCTATTGACTATGTTTTTGTTCCGATTGGCGGCGGCGGGCTGGCTTCTGGTTTATCTGAAGTTTTTAAACATTTGAGCCCGAATACAAAAATCATTGGCGTTGAGCCAAAAGGGGCGCCTTCTATGAAAACGTCTATTGAAGAAAATAAAAATACAGCCTTAAAAACGATTGACAAATTTGTTGATGGTGCTGCTGTAAAACAGGTTGGAGATATGACTTTTGATATCTGCCGAAAGAATTTAGACGATATTATTTTAGTTCCCGAAGGAAAAGTATGTACGACCATTTTACGTTTGTACAATGAAGAAGCAATGGTTGTAGAGCCTGCCGGAGCATTAACAATTGCTGCATTGGATTTTTACAAGGACAAAATTAAAGGAAAAACTGTTGTTTGTGTGGTTAGCGGAAGTAATAATGATATCGAAAGAACTGCCGAAATAAAAGAACGTTCTTTACTTTATGAAGGCTTAATGCATTATTTTATGATTCAGTTTCCCCAACGTCCGGGTGCTTTAAAGGAGTTCGTAAACAACATTTTAGGCCCTGATGATGATATTACTTATTTTCAATTTGCCAAGAAAACTAGCCGGGAAATGGGTTCAGTTGTCGTTGGTTTAGAATTGAAAAACAAAAAAGACATCATGAATATTAAAGTGAACATGACCAAAAACGGCTTTGAATTTCAATATCTGAATGATAATCCCGATTTGTTTACGCAGTTAATTGGGTAAACTTTGAAAGAATTTTGCGAGTCTCTGTGTGTTCTTTGTGTAACTTTGCGGAATAGCTGTTCCACGAAGATTCACAAAGGTTTTCGCTAAAATTCGCTAAGAAAATTTCTTTTATTTTACTTTAAAATCATGGCTACTCAAGATATTTCAACACTCGACGACATAAGGCTTTTAGTAAATACATTTTATGAAAAAGTCCAGAACGATGATTTAATCGGACCTATTTTTAATGAAAAAATGATTGGAAGATGGCCTGAGCATTTAGAAAAAATGTATCGTTTCTGGCAGACTTTGCTTTTAGAGGAGCATACCTATTCCGGAAGCCCTTTTCCGCCACACAAACACTTGCCAGTAAACCAATCTCATTTTGATCGCTGGATGGAAATTTTCACCCAAACCGTTGACTCCTTATTTGTTGGAAAATTAGCCGAAGAAGCTAAAATTCGGGCAGCAAACATGGCGTATATGTTCAATTACAAAATTGAATATTTTAGAAATTCGGGAAATCAATAAAACTATCAAAGTAAATTGTACTGATAGACAAAATACTTTTAAATAATTAAATTTGACCAAAAAATTACTTTATTAAATATGAAAAAAATAATTATTCTCCTGGCTGTATTTTGTTTGTTCTTTTCTGTGGGTGTAAAAGCTCAAACCACTAAAAACACGTTATACAAAGGCACTATTGACGGAAAAATAGCAGTAACATTTTATATAAAAGAAGAAGAAAACCCTTGTGTAGGCGGTTTAATGTACACATCGATGTACAAATATGATAAAACCGGAACCTGGATACAATTATACATTACCCAAAATCAAAAGAATGAAAACCAATTTATATTAGTAGAACAAGGTTTTTCAGGAGCTATGGTTTTGAAAAAAAACGGAACTGATTTTAATGGATTATGGATAAGTCCTGACACTAAAAAGCAATTAAAAGTAGACCTGAAGGAAGTTCGTATAACTAAAAAGGAAATTGAAAATTACGAAACCAAAATGGAAAAAGTAAACTATGAAAATAATGATTGTTAGTCATTATTTTCAATAGTTTTATCGCAATTTCCTGTCTGATTCATTAATCTCAACATCATTGATACTTGCAAATCTTTTTTGCATTAGTCCGTTGGCATCAAATTCCCAATTTTCATTTCCATACGCCCTAAACCAAGTTCCTTCTGCGTTTTGATATTCGTATTCAAATCGTACAGCAATCCGATTTTCGGTATGTGCCCAGTATTCTTTTTTCAGCTTATAATGCAGTTCTTTTTTCCATTTCTGAGTTAAAAAAGAAACAATAGCTTCTCTTCCGTTTATAAACTGATCGCGATTTCGCCACTCGCTATCAACAGTGTAAGCTTTTGAAACTCGATCAGGATCCTGACTGTTCCAGGCATCTTCGGCCATTTGAATTTTTTGAATTGCCGTTTCCAAAGTAAAAGGCGGCAATGGTAATTTCTGCTCCATTATTTTAAATTAAAGTTTCGAGATTTTTTATTAAGATTGATATTGAACTGTTAAAATAAATTAGTTCACAATTTTTCCATCTTTAAATTTATTTTTTCCATCCTCCCAAACATCATTTTCTAAAGTTCTTTTAAACATCTTTGGATTTGCATCTTTTACAACTGCTTCCTTAAAATAAACATGTTTATCATCTTTGGAATATTCATCAGAAATGGCTTCAAAACTATCTGACGAAACAGCACCAATAATTTTTTTACAATTATAATATATGTTGTTTTTGTCTTTTGAAAAAATGTAGTCTAATGATTCCAACGTTTCTGTATCTATTTCAGGACATAAAACACCTTTGTAAATCAAGGTATCATTTACAATTATTTTAAAATAATCAATTGCTTTGGTGTTTTTAATTGACTCGAAAGTATGAAGCTCAAATTCAGCTTTTGTAAAAGCAGAAACAATAGCGTTTCCTATCTGAACATAACTTTCATTAATGACATGAATATCCCCTTCAAGTTTTTTGTGTTTTTGAATTACTTCATCTACATCCAGTAAATCCAATCCTTCTCCCCTTTGATGGATAACCGAATAAATATAATCGGCATCTACTGCTATGGCATCGTTTAAAGGTCTGAATGTTTCAGGATCGCCTTTTATTCTTTTATTTTTATAGTAAACAGCATTAGCATCCCTACACCACATACGACGCTCATAATCCGATAGAGAAGGATCTAATAATCTGTACGTCTTCGGGTCTGCATCCTTGATAATCTCAAGAAAATTATATGCTCTTCCGTTTGTATTATAGACATGGTTTTTATCTTTTATAATATCTGAGTCATCTACTTCAAAAGTGGCATAATCTACTTTTTGTTTTCTTCCTTTCCAAAATACATCTTGTTTATCTTTACCAAAATCCCTGTTTATTGGCTGAAATGATTCAACATCAGCATCAGATTCAAAATACCCTAATTCGAACCAGTTACCCATTGGAGAATGGACAATTAAGTTTTTCCTGTAATGATAAAAATAAGAGTCAGAAACCGCATCATTAACAGGATCTCCTATTCTGAACAAAAAATATCTTATACCTAAAAAACACAAAACTAATATTCCTAAAACAATCAAAATAATTTTCATATTTACATAGCTAAATAATACTGTTTGTAAAACTAAGTAATTTTTTATTTGAAATTAACTACTAAAATTAAATTACCTTCTTTTGTAAACTGCCTCTTCATATTAACAATTATCTAATAAAACACTCTTATTTCTGAAAATCAATCTTAAAAAAGTCATTTTCCACACCTTAAATTTGTAATTTTACATATATAACCAGCAAAGATTCCGAAATGAATTCAAATATTGAAACCAATCCATTATTAGAAAAATTGCCTAAACATTTAAAGCAATTCATCAAACCTCAGGATTATAGCGATTATACTCCAATTAATCAGGCGGTATGGCGGTATGTGATGCGTAAAAATGTGAATTACTTATCGAAAGTGGCGCATCATTCGTATTTGGATGGATTGAAAAAAACCGGAATCGAAATTGATTCCATACCGAGTATGTATGGAATGAACCGAATCCTGACTGAAATTGGCTGGGCTGCTGTTGCCGTTGACGGATTTATTCCGCCAAATGCTTTTATGGAATTTCAGGCTTATAATGTTTTGGTTATTGCATCAGATATTCGTCAACTCGAACATATTGAATATACACCTGCACCGGATATTATCCACGAAGGTGCAGGACACGCTCCTATTATTGCCAATCCTGAATATGCTGAATATTTACGTCGTTTTGGTGAGATTGGCTGTAAAGCCATTTCATCACACAAAGATTACCAGATGTATGAAGCAATTCGACTGCTTTCCATCTTAAAAGAAGCCGAAGATACGCCACAGGAAAAAGTAGAAGAAGCGGAAAAAGCAGTTGCCGACTTGCAAAACAACATGGGAGAATTATCAGAAATGGCTCAAATTAGAAACCTGCACTGGTGGACTGTTGAATATGGTTTAATTGGAACTGTTGAAAATCCAAAAATATATGGTGCCGGACTGCTTTCATCCATCGGAGAAAGTGCATGGTGCATGACGGATAATGTGAAGAAAATCCCTTATGATATTTCGGCAGCAAATCAAAATTTTGACATTACCCAGTTACAACCTCAGCTTTATGTAACACCAAATTTTTCTTATTTAAGTTTGATTTTAGAAGAGTTTGCTAATAAAATGGCCTTACGTACAGGAGGGCTATCGGGAATTAAGAAATTAATTGATTCAAATACTTTAGGAACAATTGAATTGAGTACTGGTCTACAGATTTCTGGCGTTTTTACTAATGTTTTGGAAGAACAAGGAAAACCGGTTTACATTCAAACCACAGGAAAAACAGCTTTATCCTACCGGGAAAAAGAATTGGTTGGACACGGAACTTTAACTCATCGGGAGGGTTTTGGAAGTCCGATTGGAAAACTGAAAGGCTTCAATCTAGCGATTGAAGACATGAGCCCGAAAGATTTACAAGCCTACAGCATTGTTGAAAACGAAACTGTAAGACTTGAATTTGAAGGTAATATTATTGTGGAAGGAGAAATCATTACAGGTTCCAGAAATTTACACGGCGAAATTATCCTGATTAGTTTCAGAAATTGCACTGTAACACAAGGCGAAACAATTTTATTTCAGCCTGAATGGGGAAATTATGATATGGCAATTGGTAAAAAAGTAGTTTCTGCTTTTTCCGGTTCAGCCGATGTGAATAGTTTTGACCTGATTAATAACCTTCCCAAAACGACAACAATCAAAGCAAAACATACAGACGAGCGTGATGATTTGGAAATTTTATACCAAACGGTTCGCATGATTAGGGAAAGTAAAGATTCAAAATCTGAACTAAAAGCTGTTTTTGAAAAACTAAAAAAAGAGCATCCTGTGGATTGGCTTCTTTCTGTTGAAATTGCCGAGCTTTTGAAAGATTCAGAACAAAAACCACTTTTACAAGAAGTATTAATTTATTTGGATCAGCTGAAAGAGAAACGTCCTGAAGTGGCACATTTAATTGCTGGTGGATTGGATTTGATTTTTGATAAAGAAGCTGTTTAAATTATTTCAAGGGGATTTATTTTCCCTTAAAAAAATAAAAGTAAGTCGCAAACTTTGTCACTTCGACGAAGGAGAAGTCACATAAAGTATGAACGTTTGTTGCTCAATAAATCGAAATGAAAAAATTGTCGAGATAAATGGAGTTATTCGAAATGATAATTTAAAACCTTCTTGAGACTTAAACATAAGCTTTAAATAATTGTATCATTCTAAGTTTTTTTATCACTTCGACGAAGGAGAAATCACATAAAGGATTTACAGTTCGTTGCTCTCTGGATGTGATTTCTCCTTCGTCGAAATGACAAGATTGTAGAAAAAACTTTGACCTTTGTTCATTTATTACAACTTCAAATCCTCATTAAACTCTTTCTCAGATTCAATCGTTTTTCCATTGTATTGCAGTTTCCAGCCCATTGAATTTGTCAGGATTAAAATCTTGGACAATTCACTAATCAACCTGTTTTGAGCATTTGTTTTTAAGGAAGATTTATCAATTTTCTTTGCCAGATTAGCTTTCACAGATTTGTTGATTTTATTGTAATCATCACCCGTAAACGGGTTCAATTTGCTTTGCTCAACATCATAAAACTTGATATCAGGATTGATTGTAATTTCTTCTTTTGGAATATTTAAGATCGTAATGGTTTTGTTTTTTTCGTCAATATCATATTTCATCTTATGCAAGTCGTAGGCAACAGTAACATTTGCATTTACAACAATAAGGGCTTTCTTTTCGAAAGAAATCATATTCATTAAATACTTCTGCTGATTTTTATACGTGATAACTTCGGAAAAATGTCCCTCAGTCACGACTAACTTACCGACATTCAAAATTTGCTGCTGAATCAGGTTCGTATTATATTCAATAGAATCGTCTTCTTTTTTGAATTCACAATATTTAAAAGCAAGTATTATTGCGATTACAATTCCGGTACCAACTAAAATTCTTTTAAGCATAATTTTGATTTAATAATTGTAAATGATGTAGCTAATTTAAGGCTTTTTTGAGAAGGATTCTTAGTTATTTCAAAAACCTCTTTTATAAAATAAACGATAAAACTCGTTCAACATTGAAATTATGTAAGATTATCAGCCATTTACATAAGCAGCAGGCAGATCTTCTGTGTAATTTTGTGAAAAATGAATTTAACCTGCAAAATATAAAATGTCATGATCGAAAAAATTAAAGAATTACCACCAAATATGATTGGTTTTAAAACAGCCGGACATATTATTAAAGGCGATGTTGATTTTGTTACTTCAGAAGTAAGGCTTTTAATTGAGGATGCTCCGAAACTTAATTATTTGCTCTTTTTTGACAATTCACCAACTGACTTTACGTTAGGTGCCTGGCTACATGAAGCTTTACTGAGTATTAAAAACATTACAAAATGGACACGTGCTGCGATTGTAACAGATTGTCAGAGAATGATCAATTTTACTAAAGTTTTTAACACCATAATGCCGGGTGAATTTAAAGGTTTTAAAAAAGAAGATTATTTACTGGCAGTAGATTGGACAGCAGAGAAAATTGATTTGGATTAATATTAAAAATTACGATTATGCAAGAGGATTTAAATAATAAAGAAGCAGTTGAAAAATTAACAACATTAGTAAAAAGCATTAATGTAGCCATTTTTTGTACAGAACTTACAAAAACGCCTCTTCAATCCAGACCGATGAGTGTTCAGGATGTTGATGATGAGGGAAATTTATGGTTTATTAGTTCGGCAACGAGCAATAAAAATTTTGAAATTTTAAAAGACAGTCAGGTTCAGCTTTTCTTTTCTAATAAAGCAACTTCAGAATACCTTTCGATATACGGAAACGCAACTATATACAAAGACCAACAGAAGATCGATGAATTATGGAGTCCGGTTGCCAAAGCATGGTTTGAGGAAGGCAAAAAAGACCCAAACGTTACAGTTATAAAAGTAACACCATCCGATGCCTATTACTGGGATACAAAAGATGGAAAAATAATATCATTAATTAAAATGGCCGGTTCAGCAATATTTGGGAATACCGCAGATATTGGTGTTGAAGGAAAATTAAAACTATAATAATAAAACTCAAATCAAAATGCCCCAAATAAGTTCTCGCTTTTTTGGGGCATTTTTTTTAAAAATAGAATCCAATTTATTTTTTATTCAGTTCATCTATTACTTCTTTCGTCAATCGTAAGCTTTTCAATTTGGCCTGATGATCAAAAATTGGGCTTGTAATCATCAGCTCATCAATTCTGGCGTAATCAATAAACTTTTTTAAATCTATTGCAAGTTGTTTTTTACTTCCTACAAAAGAACCGGCAGTCATTTGATTGACATGAAAACGTTCTTCTTCGCTCATAATAGCATCGAGGGAATCAACGGGAGGCTGAAGACCTTTACGATCATTCCGAATTAAATTCAGGAACATTTGATACAGACTTGTCGATAGTTTTTCTGCTTCTTCATCCGTATCGGCAGCAATTATATTGACGCATGCCATGGTTTTAGGTTTTTGCAAAGTGGCAGAAGGTTGAAAATTATCACGATAAAACTCAAAAGCCTGCAACATTTGACGAGGTGCAAAATGTCCTGCAAAGGCATACGGAAATCCATACGAAGCCGCCAAAGAAGCACTTTCCATGCTTGAACCTAAAATCCAGATTGGCACTTTTGTTCCTTCAGCAGGAAAAGCCCGCACTTTTGCAGTCGCATTTTCTTCCGAGAAATAATCCTGAAGCTTAGAAACGTTTTGCGGAAACCGCTGTGCCTGTTCGAAAAAATCTTTTCTGATAGCTTCGGCAGTTGGCTGATCGGTTCCCGGAGCTCTTCCAAGACCCAAATCGATTCTTCCGGGATACAATGTTTCCAACGTTCCAAATTGCTCGGCAACGATTAAAGGCGAATGATTTGGCAGCATGATTCCGCCCGAACCTACCCGGATATTTTGAGTCTGACTTGCAACATATCCAATTAAAACCACAGTGGCAGTACTTGCAACATGTGCCATATTATGATGTTCCGCAAGCCAAAAACGTTTATAACCCAAGCTATCCGTTAATTGTGCAATTTCTTTAGTTTTGTTTAAAGTTTCAGAAGCATTGCTATCGTTATTGATGATAGCAAGTTCTAATATGGAGATTGAAATTGGATCTTTCATGTAGAATAATTCTTTTTACAAAAATAATTCATTTGAAACAAAAGCTAAACTATGTGATGTTAATAGAAATATAATGTTTAACCAGTCTTGCAATTTCATTTGAAATATAAAACCCAAAGATTTAAAACCCTAAATTTGTATTGCGAAAATAAATTTTCGATTCTAGCTTTTCCTCAAATGACAAATAAAATTTTAATTATAGACGACGAAGAAAAATTGAGAAGTCTGTTAGCACGCATTATTAAATCGGAAGGATTTGAAGTTTTTGAAGCAAAGGATTTAAAATCTGGTTTCAGGAAATTAGAACAAACAGATATTGAGGTCGTTTTGTGTGATGTAAAATTACCTGACGGGAATGGCGTTGATTTTCTTCAAAACATTAAAGGAAGTTTCCCTCTTGTCGAAGTTATTTTACTGACTGCTTTCGGAAACATTGCCGACGGTGTTCAGGCCATGAAAAATGGTGCTTTTGATTATATTGTAAAAGGCGATGATAATGACAAAATTATTCCGCTTTTGTATAAAGCCGTCGAAAAAGTACAATTACAGAAAAGAGTCCAACAACTTGAAAAACGTATTGGAGACAAATATTCTTTCAATACTATTATCGGAAAATCAAAAGCAATTGAGCAAGTCGTAGATTTAGCTAAAAAAGTTGCCAAAACAGATTCTACAGTTTTATTGACTGGCGAAACAGGAACCGGAAAAGAAGTTTTTGCACAAGCCATTCATGAAAATAGCAATCGTGTCGGAAAATCTTTTGTTGCACTGAACTGTAGTACTTTCAGCAAGGAAATTTTGGAAAGTGAACTTTTTGGACATAAACAAGGTGCATTTACCGGAGCTCTGAAAGACAAAAAAGGATTTATTGAAGAAGCCAATGGCGGAACTTTATTTTTGGATGAAATTGGAGAAATGCCAATCGAACTGCAAGCCAAATTATTGCGTGTTCTGGAAACTAGCGAATATATTCCAATTGGAGATACGACCCCAAAAAAATCAAATTTCAGGTTAATTGCAGCTACTAATCGGGATTTAAAAACAGAAAGTGATGAACATCGTTTTCGTACTGATTTGTATTTTCGTTTGAATGTTTTTGAAATTAAACTGCCCCCTTTGCGAGAAAGAATAAAAGATATCTCGCCTTTAACAAATTGCTTTGTTAGGCAGTTTTCTGAAAAAATGAATAAAAAAACTTTAAATATTACAGATGATTTTCTTCAGAAATTAGAAAATTATTCCTGGCCGGGAAATATCCGCGAACTTAAAAATGTAATCGAAAGATCTGTTATTCTGAGTAATGGCGATATTTTAACCGCTGATGTTTTGCCTTATGAAATGCAACATCAAACTGAAAAAGCCACAAAATCTATGTCGGCTTTCTCGATGCAGAGTATTGAAAAACTGCATATTCAAAAGGTTCTAAATTATACCAAAGGAAACAAAGCCGAGACAGCACGATTACTCGAAATTGGAATTGCGACACTGTATCGAAAAATTGATGATTTTGGATTGTAATTTTATATACAAAAAGTATGACAAGTAAAATAGCAGTTATTAAAAGGTACATAAAAACTGTTCTCAATCTAAAAATCGACCAGGAAGCAGAACAAATTACCTATGAAGAAATAAAATCTGGTGTCATTTTTAAAGGTACCAATTTTTGGATTATGGCTTTTGCTATTTTCATTTCCTGCATCGGTTTAAACATCAATTCAAAAGCAGCCGTAATTGGCGCGATGATAATTTCTCCTTTAATGGGACCCATTTTTGGCATTGGTTTTTCATTAGGAACTTCAAATAGTAATCTTTTGAAATTGAGTTTACGAAACGTTTTTCGTATAGTAATAGTTTCTATCTTATGCTCAACAATGTATTATTTATTGTCGCCATATCACATTGCAACAGATGAATTATTATCGTTTTCTAAACCTACAATTTTTGATATTCTGTTAGCTTTTATGGGAGGAATGGCGGGTATGATTGCGATTTCCCGTCACGACGGCAATCGGGTTTTAGTTGGAATTGCAGTGGCTACAGCCTGCATTCCACCACTTTGTACTGCAGGTTATGGTATTGCCACTTTGCAATGGCAATACATTTTAGGTGGATTATATACCTATTTTATTAACGCACTATTTATTTGTTTGGGCTGTTATTTAATTACAAGGTATTTAAAATTTGCTAAATTTTCTATCAACAATATTCAGAACATTAATAGTTATTTTGGTATTTTAAGTTTTATAGCCATTATACCAGCGGTTTATTTGGCTTATAATCTTTTTTCAGTAAATATTTATAACGACAAAATTAGATACTTTGTACATAATGAAATTGAAAAGAGCTATCACGTTACTCACACAAATACGGATCCTGAAAATAAGACCATTATTATTGATATTATTGTAGAAGATTATCAAGAAAATATTGACAAAATTATTAATGCAAAACTTAAAAGATATGATTTACAAGACAGTAAAGTTGTAGTATATCAAACATTAAAAGCAAAAGATAATAAGTCAGAAATTGAAAACCTGCAAAAGCAATTGGTTGATATTAAAAAAGAACTAGAAAAATTAAAATAAAAAATCATTTCATTTCAATAAAAGCTTATCATTTTGATAGGCTTTTATTATGCCTGAATTTTGGCACAAAATTACATTCCTTTTATTTACAGCACATTACCTACATCTCAATTTTTTCGGAACATAATTTGGCATAAGGAGAAAGAACATAAAAATTCATTCTCATGAAAAACCAAGTCAACTCTATCTGCAAACAAGCCGAACGCTTTGCCGAGATAACCAAAAAATCTATTATTTCCGGAAATATTGTGAGAGCCAAAAAATGTCTGGCTCTTGCCGAACGGTTATTTATTAGCGGAAGCTTAGAAACCAAAAATGCCATTTCAAATGTCTACATTTTCTCGGTTTCTTCTTTTATGGAAATGCGTCATTGCAACATTTCGCATCTTTTCCCTCAAACTCTTAAAGCGGAATATATCAAGCAGGTAAATGCTTCAGGACTCTAATTAGTGAAATTTAAGACATTCGTCACAAATAATATTTTACTTCTCACATTCTACATTTCATAATCTAAAAACATCTATATGTTAATCACTCTTCTTTTACTTGCTTTGGCCGTTGTGCTCTTTGCTATTTGTTTTAAATCAGTTGAATTTTTTGAAAAAATCTAAATCATGACTGCACTATTTATTATTTCGATCGCTGTTTTTGGCTATTTGATTTATGTATTAATCAAACCTGAAAAATTCTAAGGATGTAAAAAGTTATAAGTGAGATGTTAGATGTTATATGTCAGTCTCCTTTTACATCTCACATTTTACAATTAACAAAACTAATATTATGAACACAGAGTTATTTGGTGTCATTAGCATTTTTATCATTTCGATAGCTTTAGCCATTCCAATAGGAAAGTATATTGCTAAAGTTTATTTGGGAAATGAAACATTTCTTGACCGTATTTTTAATCCAATTGAAAAATTTATTTTTAAAATCAGCAGAATTAATTCTACTGAAGAAATGAACTGGAAACAACACTTAAAAGCACTTTTGAGTGTAAACATGATCTGGTTTTTCCTTTGCTTTTTTGTTTTACTTTTTCAGGGATCTTTATTTTTGAATCCTGATAATAATCCGTCGATGACACCTGATTTAGCATTTAATACGGCGATTTCATTTGTTGTCAATTGTAATTTACAGCATTATTCAGGCGAAACTGGGCTTTCTTATTTATCACAAATGGTTTTGATGTTCCTGCAATTTGTTTCTGCCGGCGTTGGAATGGCTGCTGCTGCAATGGTTGTTACCGCTATGAAAGAAAGAACGACTGATAAATTGGGGAATTTTTACAATTATTTCATCAAAAGCTGTACTCGTATTCTCTTACCACTCTCCGCTATTGTAGCAGTTGCTCTATTATTTAGCGGAACTCCTATGACTTTTGAGGGAAAAGATACCATTACAACTTTACAAGGTGATTCGGTACAGGTTTCACGCGGACCGGCTGCGGCTTTTATTGCTATCAAACATATTGGTACAAATGGTGGTGGATTTTTTGGAGCCAATTCGGCACATCCATTAGAAAATCCGACTTATTTTACCAATGCAGTTGAACTTTGTGCACAATTAATTATTCCGTTTTCTATGATTTTTGCTCTTGGTTTTTTCCTTAACAAAAGAAAATTCGCTTATATTATTTTTGGTGTAATGACCGTTGGTTTTTTACTATTGGTAATTCCGACCGTTGTAAGTGAACTCAACGGAAATCCGGCCATCGAAAAAATGGGAATTGCTCAGGCAACCGGCGCAATGGAAGGAAAAGAAGTTCGCTTTGGCCCGGCTATTTCAGGATTCTGGAGCATTGCTACAACTGTAATTTCTACCGGTTCTGTAAACAGTATGCATGATAGTTCGATGCCTATTTCAGGAGCTATGGAATTGCTTGCCATGATGGTCAATGCATTTTACGGAGGCTGCGGCGTCGGGATTCTTAACTTTTATATTTTCATTATTCTCGCTGTATTTATTTCTGGTTTGATGGTAGGCCGAACTCCTGAATTTTTAGGAAAGAAAATTGAAGCCCGTGAAGTTAAAATTGCTGCTTTTATTGCCATTCTTCATCCCTTATTGATTTTAGCGGGAACAGCTCTGGCATCTTATTTTGCTGCACATGATACGGCAATGGGTTATTGGTTTAACGGAAATGCGACGGGCTGGCTGAATAATCCTGGCAATCATGGATTTTCAGAGATGCTATACGAATATACTTCAAGTGCCGCCAACAATGGTTCTGGTTTTGAAGGTTTAGGAGATAACAATCCATTTTGGAATATCACTACAGGAATTATATTGCTGTTAAGCCGTTTCATTCCGATTATTGGACCATTGGCAATTGCAGGTTTATTGGCCAATAAAAAATACATTCCGGAAAGTGCAGGAACTTTAAAAACTGATACTCCGATTTTCGGAATTATGGTTTTTGCCGTAATCGCCATTATTGCTGCTTTATCGTTCTTTCCGGCATTGGCTTTAGGCCCATTGGCAGAATATTTTACGCTAAAATAATGTCTAATAACATAGGTTTCAACCACGGTGATACAGATCGTGATATACGTTACGTTCCAGTGGTTGAAACCAATGGCTATGTTTACAATTGATGAATTTATTCCGCATAACATTTAACAAATAACATTTAACTTTTTACAAGAAAATGACAACTAATAAATCCGCATCATTGTTTGAAAGCAAACAGGTAAAAGAAGCCTTAGCGCAGTCTTTTGTCAAGCTTAATCCAAAATTGATGATCAAAAATCCGGTAATGTTTACCGTAGAAATTGGAACCGCCATTATGTTTGCCGTTTGTGTTTCCATTTTAATGGGAGCTACAGATCAGGGCAGCTTTACTTATAACTTAATTGTTTTCGTCATTTTACTGGCAACGCTTTTGTTTGCCAATTTTGCCGAAGCGATTGCCGAAGCCAGAGGAAAAGCACAAGCCGATAGTTTAAGAAAAACACGTGAAGAAACTCCGGCAAGACAAATTTTCCCTAATGGAGAAATAAGAAATATCAGTTCATCTGAATTAAAAAAAGGTGATGTTTTTGTTTGCGAAGCTGGTGATTTAATTGCAACTGATGGTGAAATTATCGAAGGTCTCGCAACTATCGACGAAAGCGCCAGTACGGGAGAAAGTGCTCCGGTAATTCGCGAAGCCGGTGGTGATAAGTCGTCTGTGACAGGAGGAACAAAAGTATTGTCTGATAAAATTAAAGTAATTGTAACCTCTGAGCCTGGCGAAAGCTTTCTGGATAAAATGATTGCTTTGGTTGAAGGTGCAAGCCGTCAGAAAACACCAAACGAAATTGCTTTGACTATTCTGTTGGCAGCCTTTACCTTAATCTTCGTGATTGTTTGCGTAACCTTAAAACCATTTGCAGATTATGCGAATGCGCCCATAACTATTGCAGCTTTTATTGCCTTATTTGTTTGCTTGATTCCAACCACAATTGGGGGTTTACTTTCTGCGATTGGTGTTGCCGGAATGGACAGAGCGTTACGTGCCAACGTGATTACAAAATCTGGAAAAGCGGTAGAAACTGCCGGAGATATTGATGTTTTGCTTTTGGATAAAACCGGAACAATCACTATCGGAAACAGAAAGGCAACCAGTTTCTATCCTGCAAAAGGAGTTTCAGAAGAAGATTTTATAAAATCTGCTGTGCTAAGTTCACTGGCAGATGATACTCCGGAAGGAAAAAGTATTGTTGAACTGGCAGGTGTCGAGACTGCTAACAAATTATCAATTGAAGGTGCTACTTTAATCAAATTTACTGCAGAAACCAGAACCTCAGGAGTTGTTTTAAAAGATGGAACTAATATTCGAAAAGGTGCTCAGGATGCTGCCAAAAATATTGCTGCTCAGTCAGGAAATAGTTTTCCCGAGGATACCGCCAAAAAAGTAATTGATATTTCTACCAATGGAGGAACGCCATTGGTTGTAATAAAAAACAATCAGGTTCAGGGTGTTATCGAATTACAGGATATCATTAAAACCGGAATGAAAGAACGTTTTGACCGATTGAGAAAAATGGGTGTAAAAACGGTAATGGTTACCGGAGATAATCCACTTACAGCTAAGTTTATTGCCGAAGCTGCCGGAGTTGATGATTTTATTGCCGAAGCGAAACCGGAGGATAAAATGAACTACATCAAAAACGAGCAAAACCTTGGTAAACTTGTTGCCATGATGGGTGACGGAACTAATGATGCTCCTGCCCTTGCGCAAGCCAATGTGGGTGTTGCCATGAACAGCGGAACTCAGGCTGCGAAAGAAGCCGGAAACATGGTCGATCTTGATAACGATCCAACGAAATTAATTGAGATTATCGAAATTGGAAAACAGCTTTTAATGACACGTGGAACTTTAACTACTTTCTCCATTGCCAATGACGTAGCAAAGTATTTTGCTATTGTTCCGGCACTTTTTATTACCGCGATACCAGCGTTGCAAGGGTTGAATATCATGCATTTGCATAGTCCGGAAAGTGCGATTTTATCTGCCGTGATTTTTAATGCTATTATTATTCCGATTTTGATTCCGTTGGCGTTAAGAGGTGTTGATTACAAACCAATTGGAGCGAGTGCGATCTTAAAAAGAAATCTTTTAATTTACGGTTTGGGAGGTTTGATTATTCCTTTTATCGGAATTAAGGTAATTGATTTAGTTGTAACTCTGTTTATGTAAAATCAAACCTAACAGGTTTTAAAAACCTGTTAGGTTTACAAAAATAAAAAAATGAAAAACATATTTTCACTATTAAAATTCACACTGCTTATCGTAATTCTGTTTGCAGTTATTTATCCCTTGGCGATTTACGGAATCGCACAAATTGCTCCGAATCAGGGAAAAGGAGAAACTGTTTCGGTTAACGGAAAAGTGTTTGGTTATCAAAAAATTGGTCAGAAATTCGATAAGTCGAATTATTTCTGGGGAAGACCATCGGCTGTTGATTATAACGCAGCCGGAAGTGCCGGAAGCAATAAAGGTCCGAGCAATTCGAAATATCAGGCTTTGGTTCAAAAAAGAATTGATACGTTTTTAATCGCTCATCCTTACTTGAAGAAATCTGAGATTCCGTCGGATATGGTGACGGCTTCAGGAAGTGGACTGGATCCGAATATTTCTCCGGAAGGCGCTTTGATTCAGGTGAAACGTGTTGCCAAAGAACGAAAACTAGATGAAACTAAAGTAAAAGCTCTGGTTGAATCTAAAATTAATACGTCTGTTGTTGGTCCTGAAACGGTTAATGTTTTGGAGTTAAATTTGGCGCTTGATGCGCTTCGCTAAAGATGCCAAGTCGCTAAGGTCCCTAAGATTCTAAGGTTTTTCTCCTAACAGATTTTAAAAACCTGTCAGGTATGACAAAGATGATCGCCAATTTTGGTCATTGCGAGTAACGTAGCAACCTCACTAACAAGTAGGCACAAAGTTGATCTTGCAAATGTGGTTGCTACGTTCCTCGCAATGACAAACTGGATGGAAAATTAGAATGAAATATGTCCTTTTACCCCAAAAGTCCTAGCCCCGATAGTAGAGGAAATCCTTTTGTGCGGGGGTTCCGCACAAAAGATTGAAACGGATAGCGGGAAATAGCTCCTTAAAAAATACTAAGAAAAATAAATACATAACAGGGTTTGGAAACCTGATAACGTAATATCTAGAATCGAAGCCAGAAATCTTTCGAGTAAAGATGAAATATTTACAAAAGACAATCTTCCAACGGATACGAATACATTTGTAACGACTTCGCTGGCGATTTCATTTTAATCCAGTGAAATGTTTTTTTGTAAAATGTAAGATGTACTCAACATTTACGCAAGACATTTTACATTTTACAAAAAGCATCTTACACCATAAAAACATGGAACAGAAAAATAACGCACAGCACTTTCTCGATTTGATTCAGAAATCACGAAAAGGGAAATTTAAAGTTTACATTGGAATGAGTGCCGGTGTGGGCAAAACTTTTCGGATGCTTCAGGAAGTGCATTCGTTGCTGAAGAATGGAGTTGACGTGAAAATTGGCTATATTGAAACGCATATGCGGAAAGAAACGCATGAGCTTTTAGCTGGTTTGCCTGTCATTCCGCGGCGAACGATTTTCTATAAAGGGAAACAGCTCGAAGAACTCGATGTGCAGGCCATTATCAACCTTCGTCCTGAGGTAGTTATTGTAGATGAACTGGCGCATACCAATGTTGAAGGCAGCAAAAATGAAAAACGCTGGCAGGATGTTTTAGAGATTCTGGAAGCGGGAATTAATGTGATTTCGGCGGTTAATATTCAGCATATTGAAAGTTTAAATGAAGATGTAAAGCGCATAACGGGCATTGATGTTCAGGAACGAATTCCGGATAATGTTTTGCGTCTGGCCGATGAAGTCGTGAATATCGATTTGACCTCTGAAGATTTGATTGCGCGTTTGAAAGAAGGCAAAATTTATACAGCTGATAAAATTCAGACGGCCTTGACCAACTTTTTCAAATCGGAACAAATTCTGCAATTGCGGGAACTAGCTTTGAAAGAAGTGGCAAGTCAGGTAGTTCGAAAAGTCGAAAACGAAGTACCTCAACTGCAGGCATTAAAACATGAAAAACTATTAGCCTGTATTAGCAGTAATGATAAAACGGCTAAAATTGTGATTCGGAAAACCGCACGATTAGCGAGTTATTACAACGGAGCATGGTATGTTTTGTATGTGGAAACACCCAAAGAAAGCAGTACCAAAATTGCATTAGACAAGCAAAGACATTTAATTAATAACTTTAAACTGGCTGTACAGCTCGGCGCTGAAGTGATTAAAATTGAACATCAAAATATTGCCGATGCTATTATGATTGCAGTAGAAGAAAAAGAAATTACAACTGTCTGCATCGGAAAACCGCATTTGAATTTATTTAAAGTAATTTTGTCTACAACAATTTTCAGGCGTTTATTAAATCGGCTGTCTTTATCGAATGTCGACCTTGTTATTCTGTCTTGAATGTTTTTAAACCATATAAGTGATATAAGTTCATTGAAGATTTGTCTATAAAGATTCAAAGCATTCCCTTATATTTTCTATTATTTGCCTCAATAATTGCGCATTGTTATATTTCCTTATATCACTTATATGGTGAAAAAAAATTAAATGTTTATAAAATGAGAATTAAAACCAAATTGAATCTGGGCGTTGGATTGTTATTTTTAATGATCATTATACTTTCTTTAGTGAGCGCTTATTCTGTTTTTTTAATAAAGGCCGACACAGAGAATATTCTGAAAGCGAATTATAATACGCTGGAATATTCGCGAAATATGATTTTGGCTTTGGATGAAATTAACGCAAGTGCTGATAGTAAGATTTATGCTTTCAAGGAATATCTTGAAAAACAGACTCAAAATGTTACCGAAACAGGAGAAAGGGAAGCAACGGCTAAACTTGAAAATAATTTTTCGCTTTTAGAAGAAAACAGCACTGATGAAACTATAAAAGCGCAAATCAGACAAGACATTTTTGCTATTATGAAACTCAATCTGGATGCTATAAAAAAGAAAAGCGAAATTGCTAAAAAAACCGCAGAAACTGCTAATTTTTCTATTGCTCTTGTGGGAGTTTTATGTTTTTTAGTTGCTTTTAATTTACTAATAAATTTACCTAACAATATTGCAAACCCAATAAGGGAATTAACGCAAAGCATCAGTGAGATCGCAAACAAAAATTATTCGGAACGCGTGCATTTTACCAACCATAACGAATATGGCGATTTGGCAAAATCGTTTAATACAATGGCGCAGAAACTTCAGGAATACAGCGACAGCAATTTGTATAAGTTGTTCTTCGAAAAGAAAAGACTCGAGACACTGATCAATAATATGCACGACCCAATTATTGGTTTGGATAATGAAGGAATTATTTTGTTTGTAAACGATGAAGCATTAAAAATTATTGGCCTTAAATTGGACGATGTCATCGGGAAATTAGCTTCTACCTTAGCTCTGTCAAATGATTTGCTTCGTTCTTTGATTCTAAAAGAAGATGTCGATGTTGCTAAAAAACAACCGCTTAAAATTTACGCACACGGAAAGGAAAGTTATTTCGAAAAAGAAACTCTCAATATCACTATAATTCCAACCGGAGAAGAAAAAGAAATTAACATTGGAGACGTTATTATTTTACGAAATATCACGCTTTTTAAAGAACTGGATTTTGCCAAAACCAATTTTATAGCTACCGTTTCACATGAATTAAAAACGCCAATTGCCTCTATAAAACTAAGCCTTCAATTGCTTGAAAATGCAAAAACCGGCGACATGAACGAGGATCAGAAACAATTGGTAGAAAGTATTAAAGATGACAGTCAGCGATTATTAAAAATCACAGGCGAGCTGCTTAATTTATCCCAATTAGAAACCGGAAATATTCAGCTGAATATCGAAAAAAGCAATCCATATGAAATTGTAAACTATGCTGTAGAAGCCGTAAAAGTTCAGGCTGATCAAAAGCAAATTAAACTGACAATCGATGCCGATGAAAATCTGCACGATGTAAAAGCCGACAGTGAGAAAACAGGCTGGGTTTTGATTAATTATTTGTCGAATGCCATCACTTATTCGTCTGAAAAAAGTACGATTCGCATTCGATTAAAAGAAGAAAACAACCAAATTACTTTTCAGGTTATCGACACTGGAAAAGGAATTGATCCACAATACAAAAACAAAGTTTTCGATAAATATTTCCAGATTCCAGGGAGTCAAAAATCCGGCACCGGATTAGGACTGGCGATCAGCAAAGAATTTATTGAGGCTCAAAACGGAACTGTGGGTGTTGAAAGCAATTTAGGTTTGGGAAGTACTTTTTGGTTTACTTTGAAGGTTTAAAAAGAGCCATAGGCTCGAACCATTTGCAGTATCGGATATTAGTGTGGCTAATTAAAAGGTCCACAAAGCAAGGATCCGTAGGTTCGACTGATATAAAAGCTAAATGGATAATTATAAAATAGCTAATATAAAAAACGCCTTGCTATCACAAGACGTTTGGTTATACTATTCAGAAAGTTTATTCAACGTGCAACTTTAATTCTCTTTCGGTTTAGTCAGGTAATAAACCGGAATTCCGATTAACATGATTAAAATTCCCCAGCCACAAGTTGAAAATTTCGTTATCAACAATGAAATACTAATTGCCGAAGCAACTATTAGGTATAACATCGGCAGAAACGGATATCCAAAAGCTTTATAAGGTCTTTCTACATTCGGCATTTTTTTACGTAATATGAAAATTCCGTAGATTGTCAGGATGTAGAAAATCAAGACAATAATAATTACAAAATCTAATAAATCGTTATATTTTCCTGTAAGGCATAAAGCCGAGGCCCAAATGCATTGTGCCCAAAGTGCCCATGCAGGAACACTAAATTCATTAAGAACAGTTGCTTTTTTAAAGAATAAACCATCTTTTGCCATGGTATAATATACTCTGGCTCCGGCCATAATTAAACCGTTATTGCAGGCAAAAGTTGAAATCATAATCATAATGGCGATAACCAAAGTTCCAATATTGCCAAAAATATACTGAGAAGCCACCACTGCAACCCTATCTGATTTAGCAGTTGCAATTTCGTCTAACGGAATTACAGCCAGATACATTAGGTTGGTCAACACATAAATAATGGTCACGATAAAAGTTCCTAAAAACAAACTGAAGCCCACATTACGTTTTGGATTTTTAATTTCGCCTGCAATAAAAGTAACTCCATTCCATGCATCACTTGAAAATAAAGAACCTACCATAGCAGCAGAAATTCCGGTAATTAAAGCCGTACCGCTTATAGGAAGCCAGATGCCTTTTTTTGTATACTTTGAAGTTGCCCAGGCATCAGCCCAATTGGCATCCCAAACCGAAGCTTTTGCTGCAAGGGTTAATCCAAAAACAATCAAACCAAGCAATGATAAAATTTTAATAATGGTAAGAACAGTCTGAAGAGTCTTTCCGTTTTTTACACCACGACTGTTAATGTAAGTCAGCAAAACGATAGTAACAATAGATACAATCTGCGCTGCATTGAGATTAAAAAAACCGAATTCAAATAGTATATTTTCGTCGCTAAAGGGTTCATAAAGATAAGCGGCAAACTTTGAGAAAGCCACACCAACGGCTGCAATCGTTCCGGTTTGGATTACCGCAAAAAAGCTCCAGCCGTACAAAAAAGCAATCAACTTGTTATAGGCTTCTTTTAGGTACACGTATTGTCCACCTGCTTTAGGGAACATTGCACTCAGCTCGCCATAACTTACAGCAGCAATAACGGTTATTAACCCTGAAATCAGCCAAATCAATGTCAGCCATCCTGCCGAACCTACTTGTCTGGCAATATCTGCACTAACAATAAATATCCCGGAGCCAATCATAGAACCAACCACAAGCATGGTTCCGTCTAGTAATCCGAGTTCTCTCTTAAAATTTTCCTGGTTGTCTTCCTGCATTTTTTTGGCTTTTGGTTGGTTAAAGATATACTTTTTTTGGATTTTCTTTTAATTAGGCTTTTAGATTGTTAGAATTTTAGATTTACTGATTTTTATTCTTTTGGGCGTGTCCCAAGGGCCGGGCTTTCGGCTATATCTTTTGTTCCGCTGTCGCTTCATAAAAGGATACCGCCTTAATCCCTCACGCAAGTCCGGTTTTCAATATATAATTAGCAATTCAGAAAGTTATTTAGCGGTTGGAAATGTTTTAAAATAATGGAAGAAGTTAATGGCCTGAATAAAAAATATCAATCAGATAAAAAATAAAAAATGTCACTCATAACAGAATCAGAATTAATCGGAATGAAAAAAATTAGTGAAGCTGTAGCAACAACACTAACCTGATGAGAGAATATGCTACAGTTGGTATGTCCACTAAAGAATTGGATGAATATGGTGGGCAGATTTTAAAAAATTACGGAGCTAATTTGGCAAGCTAAAACAGAAAAAAACTTTTCAGAAATTCCTAACCAACACAATATCCAGAATACCAACACAAATTTGACGCAACCAAATAATACATTGCACATCTACATAGTAAACTATAAATTATGAAAAAACATATTCTACTTTTAATTGCTATTGGAATTTTATCTTCTTGTTCTAATGATGATGATTCAACCCGAATTGTTAATATGCGAATTAATCACTATCAAAATACAGCTATGGGTTTTTTAAATCCGGTTTTGACATTACTTGTACAAGAAGACGATGCTATTGGAACAAGTAACTGGAATAGGTTTTACGATGGTATTGCAGGTTTCGATTATGTTCCCGGGAAAATTTATGACCTTTCTGTGAAGGTGGAAAAAATCAACAATCCTCCTGCTGATGGCAGCTCATATAAATTTACCTTACTAAAGGTAAAATCAATTCAGGAAGTAGATAATGAAACCCCGTTTGAGGTTGATTTAAAGAGAAATGAACAAAATTTTGTTACTACAAATTCCGGCTACAAAATTTTAAACCGCATTGAGATAGATTGTAATACTCTTTGCGATGAGTTAGAGACAAATTTACAAAACCAGGATTTGGTAGTTGGAACTTTTAAACGTGTTTCTAACAATAAAATACAATTGATTGGGCTTAAATAAAAATCATTCTTAAGCGATAGTTTTTTATCTAAAAAGCCATAGGAATTGAGCAAAAACCTTATTCCAAAACACGGTTTACTTGCGCAAAAGTTCTTTCATAATACGCTTCTTTGGTTGAAGAAATGATAACACCACTACTGGTTGAAGCATGAACGAATTTTATTTCTTCATCCATTACTTCAACTACCATTCCCACATGATTGATCTGGTGTCTTCCATTGGTTTTAAAGAAAATCAAATCTCCCTTCTGGGCTTGTTCTGTATTGATTTTAACCCCAATCCTGGATTGTTCAAGGGAAGTTCTTGGCAATCTGATATCAAAATTCCCAAAAGTAGCGTACATCAATCCTGAACAATCAAAACCTGCTTTTGATGTTCCGCCGGAACGGTATCGAGTTCCAATATTATCAGTCGCATTAAAAACCAGTTGATCGATGAGATCATAATGATTGGCAATTTTTACTGTTCCGGAATCTACTTTGACCATTGAATTTTCCGATTTTATAATGGGACTTTCTAACGTCCTATCCGGAGAAGCACTTGGTGGAATTGTACTTTGATACGCAACAGCTTTTTCTTTTGAAGTAAGGATCTTCAATTTATATCCGATTGGTAATTTGGTTTTAATTTCAGGATTTTGCATTTCTAATTCAGCAACTGTGATTCCAAATTCCTTTGAGATAGAATATTTCGTTTCTTTAGGCTGGACTTCTCTGATAACCTCAACCTTTTCAACTACAACTGTATTTTCTGTCGGTGTTTCTTTAGCAATTTGATTACTGTTTATCGGAATATTAATTCTTTGTCCGATTTTTAATCCTTCTTTTTCTAAGGAAGGATTTGCATTTTTCAGTTCTTCAACAGAAATTTTATATTTTTTTGAAATCCCCCAAAGTGTTTCTTTAGCTAAAACCTCATGCGAGTCAGAGGTTGCTTCTGCGATAGTTTCATTAGGTTTTATTGCAATCGATTGGCCAGTATTGGGAATTAATAAAACCGAGTTTAATTTCAGAATTTTGGGAGCGTCTGGATTTGCATTAGAGATATCTTTCGGCTTAACTCCATATTTTTTTGCAATACTAGTAAGATTATCACCTTTTGAAATAGTATGTTTGATATAATTTTGCTGAGAAAAAACACTAACACTAAAAAACAAAAAGATAAAGACTAACCTAAAAATCATTATTGGGGAATTTTAATTTCTACTATTTCTTTCCTGTATTTTTAAACTCAAAAAAGAAAACAATATTACTAAGAAGGCGAATTTAACTTTTTAAAGTAAAAAATACACGTTTTTTAACAACAAATTTATTTCAAGTGGCATTCTCAAAATGTTTTTGAACCCTAACTTAAAGTTTTTGTGTAAGTTATGATTTGCTTTAATATCATAAATTTTAAAACAAGACATGTATTAAAAACTGAAGCCCTAGCCCGGATGGAACTGACATCCTTTTGTGGTCTCTTTTTTTTTAAACGAGACCACAAAAGATATAGCGGACAGCCGGATTAGCTCCTGAATAAAAAACGCCCTGTTTTTTCACAGAGCGTTTTCAAGTATAATCGAAAAGTTAAGATTAAGCTTTTCCGGCAGCAATTAAGTTCAATGCCGAGCCTGCAACGAACCAGCCAATCTGACCTGCGTTGTATGTATGATTTGCTAAAATGATATCTTTTGAACCATCTGCGTGAACGAATTCTAACGTTAATGGTTTTCCGGGAGCAAATTCCGTTAAATCAGTAAAGTTGATTGTGTCATTTTCCTGAATTTTATCATAATCGGCTTCGTTAGCGAAAGTCAATCCTAAAAGGCCTTGTTTTTTAAGGTTAGTTTCGTGGATACGGGCAAAAGATTTTACCAATACCGCTTTAACTCCCAAGAAACGTGGCTCCATTGCAGCATGCTCACGAGAAGAACCTTCACCATAATTGTGATCTCCCACAACAATTGAAGGAACTCCAGCCGCTTTATAAGCACGAGCTACGGCAGGAACTGCATCGTAAGCTCCAGTTAATTGATTTTTAACCGAATTTGTTTTTTGGTTAAATGCATTTACGGCACCAATCAACATATTATTGGAAATATTATCTAAGTGCCCGCGGAAACGCAGCCATGGTCCCGCCATAGAAATATGATCAGTAGTACATTTTCCGAATGCTTTGATTAATAACTTCGCACCAGTTATATTTTTACCATCCCAAGGCTCAAACGGAGCCAATAGCTGTAAACGTTCAGACTCAGGATTTACAACTACCTGAACTCCTGAACCATCTTCTGCCGGAGCCTGGAAACCCGGATCTTCAGCATCAAATCCTTTTGGAGGCAATTCGTCTCCGGTTGGAGCTTCAAGTCTTACTTCCTCCCCATCTTCATTGATTAAAGTATCTGTTAATGGATTGAAACCTAAATCACCCGCAATAGCCATAGCGGTTACCAATTCCGGGGAACCTACGAATGCCAACGTATTTGGGTTACCATCTGCACGTTTTGAGAAGTTACGGTTGAATGAGTGAACGATTGTATTTCTTTCTTCTTTCTCTGCTCCTTCCCTGTCCCACATACCAATACAAGGCCCACAGGCGTTCGCAAAAACTGTCGCTCCAATTTTATGGAATGTATCGATAAAACCATCTCTTTCGATGGTATAACGAACAACCTCTGAACCCGGAGTAATAGTGAATTCAGATTTTGTTTTTAAGTTTTTAGCGCTTACTTGTCTGGCTAAAGAGGCGGCACGGGCAATATCTTCATAAGAGGAGTTGGTACAAGAACCAATTAAACCTACTTCGATTTTTAAAGGCCAATTATTTTTGATGGCTTCTTCTTTCATTTTAGAAATTGGAGTAGCTAAATCCGGAGTAAAAGGACCGTTTAAGTGCGGCTCTAATTCAGATAAATTGATTTCGATAACCTGATCGAAATATTTTTCTGGTTCAGCATATACTTCAGGATCTCCTGTTAAGTAAGGAGCTATTTTATCAGCCGCATCGGCAACATCCGCTCTGTTTGTAGAACGCAGGTAACGCCCCATTGATTCATCATAACCAAAAGTTGAAGTTGTAGCCCCAATTTCAGCACCCATGTTACAGATAGTACCTTTTCCTGTACAAGACATAGAAGTTGCACCTTCACCAAAATATTCAACAATGGCGCCAGTCCCGCCTTTTACGGTAAGAATACCAGCCACTTTAAGAATAACATCTTTAGGGGCGGTCCAGCCTGATAGTTTACCGGTTAATTTTACTCCGATTAATTTAGGAAATTTTAATTCCCAAGCCATACCGGACATAACGTCTACGGCATCAGCCCCACCAACACCAATTGCTACCATTCCTAAACCTCCTGCATTTACAGTGTGTGAATCGGTACCAATCATCATTCCGCCCGGGAAAGCATAATTCTCCAATACTACCTGATGAATAATTCCGGCTCCCGGTTTCCAGAAACCAATTCCGTATTTATTAGAAACTGACGATAAGAAATCGAAAACTTCGTTACTTTGTGTTTTTGCTCTGGCCAAATCGGTTGCAGCATCAACTTTTGCCTGAATCAGGTGATCACAGTGCACGGTTGTTGGAACCGCAACTGTTTTCTTTCCTGCGTGCATAAATTGCAATAAAGCCATCTGTGCCGTTGCATCCTGGCATGCTACGCGATCCGGAGCAAAATCAACATAATCAACACCTCTTCCAAACGCCTTTGTTGGATTTCCATCCCAAAGGTGATTGTACAAAATTTTCTCAGTCAATGTAAGTGGACGACCAACTATCTCTCGTGCTTTATCAACACGACCAGGCATGTTTTCATACACTTTTTTAATCATTTCTATATCAAATGCCATAATTGTGTAATTGTTTTTGTTTATTTTTTTTGAACATTCTAAGATACGAAAAATTGATTAGCTACTAATAAAAAAGCCTGAGTTTATCACTCAGGCTTTAGAATTTATGATTAAATTATCATTTGATTATTGCTGTACCAATAATTTATGAGAAGGTGCAAACTTAGTTAAGTTGATACCATCAACAGCAGCTACATATTCTTCGATTGTTGGAGTTCGTCCAAGGATTGTAGAAAGAACCACAACCGGTGTAGATGAAAGCAATGATTCACCTTTTTTACCTTCAGCATCTTCTACTACTCTTCCTTGGAAAAGACGCGTAGATGTTGCCATTACGGTATCTCCTTTAGCCGCTTTTTCCTGATTCCCCATACAAAGGTTACATCCTGGACGCTCTAAATACAACATGTTCTCGTATTCTGTACGTGCTGCACCTTTTGGAATATCGTCGTTGAATTCGAAACCAGAATATTTCTGTAAAACTTCCCAGTCGCCTTCAGCTTTAAGTTCATCTACAATATTATATGTAGGTGGCGCTACGACAAGCGGCGCCAAAAATTCTACTTTTCCTTTTTGTGTTTCTATATTCTTAAGCATTTGAGCCAGAATTTTCATATCTCCTTTATGAACCATACAAGAACCGATAAATCCAAGATCTACTTTTTTATCTCCTCCATAGAAAGATAAAGGTCTGATTGTATCGTGAGTATATCTTTTAGAAACATCATTATTATTTACGTCCGGATCAGCAATCATTGGCTCAGCAATTAAATCAAGATCAACCACAACTTCTGCAAAATACTTCGCATTTGCATCTGGAGTCAAAGCTGGTTTTTCACCCGTTTTGATTTCTGTAATTCTCTTATCTGCCTTATTAATCAATCCCTGAAGAACATGTTTTTCATTGTCCATTCCTTTATCGATCATGATTTTGATTCTGCCTTTTGCAATTTCTAATGATTCAACCAAAGTGTCATCTTCAGAAATACAGATAGAAGCTTTTGCTTTCATTTCGGCAGTCCAGTCCGTAAATGTAAAGGCCTGATCAGCAGTAAGTGTTCCTAAGTGAACCTCAATGATTCTACCCTGAAAAACGTTCTCACCACCAAATTGTTTAAGCATCTGAGATTGTGTCGCATGAACCACATCACGGAAATCCATGTAGCTTTTCATATCTCCTTTGAAAGTAACTTTTACCGATTCCGGAATTGGCATTGAAGCTTCTCCGGTAGCAAGAGCAAGAGCAACAGTTCCTGAATCAGCCCCAAAAGCAACACCTTTTGACATTCTTGTGTGAGAGTCACCACCAATAATGATAGCCCACTCGTCTATTGTAATATCGTTAAGTACTTTGTGAATTACGTCCGTCATTGAATGATAAACTCCTTTCGGGTCACGGGCAGTAATCAAACCGAAGTCGTTCATGAATTTCATCAATTTTGGAATGTTAGCCTGTGCTTTTTTATCCCAAACTGATGCAGTGTGACAGCCAGATTGGTAAGCACCATCAACGATTGGAGAAATTACCGTAGCAGCCATAGACTCTAATTCCTGAGCAGTCATCAAACCTGTAGTATCCTGAGAGCCTACAATGTTAACTTCAACACGTACATCAGATCCGGCGTGTAATATTTTACCCGGAGTTGTTCCAACTGCGTTTCTGTTGAAGATTTTTTCAACGGCTGTAAGACCTTGTCCTTCAATAGAAACTTCTTTTGACGGAGCAAATACAGTAGGAATATTGATTCCTAAAAGCTTACAGGCAAATGTTTGTATTTTTTTACCAAATACAATAGCATATGAACCACCAGCTTTAATGAATTCTAATTTCTGAGGAGTGAATGCCTTAGAAATATCGATTAATTCCTGGTCTCCGTTATATAATTTTTTCTTTTTTGTATTAATTGTAAGAACAGTTCCTGTAGCAACAGAGTAAGTTTCTTCCAAAACAGGATCTCCACTTTCATTACGAATTGGGTTACCATTTGCATCTAATTGTTTTACCCAGTTTTTAAGGTCGATACCAATACCACCGGTAACATCAACAGTTGTAAGGAAGATTGGAGAAATACCGTTTGTACCCCCAACAATTGGAGCAATATTTACGAATGGAATATAAGGACTTGCTTGTTTACCTGTCCAAAGAGCCACGTTGTTTACACCTGACATTCTTGATGAACCTACACCCATCGTACCTTTCTCAGCAATCAACATCACACTTTTATCAGGATGTTGTGCCTGAAGTGCTTTGATTTCGTCTTGTGCCTGAGGCGTAATCATACATTTACCATGCAATTCACGATCAGAACGTGAGTGAGCCTGATTTCCTGGAGATAATAAATCAGTCGAAATGTCACCCACTCCAGCTATAAAGGTAACCACTTTAATTTCTTCCGCTATTTCCGGCAATTTTGTAAAAAACTCTGCCTGAGCGTAACTTTTAATAATATCTATGGCGATTGTATTACCGCTTTCGAACGCAGCTTTAAGACGATCTGTATCGGCATCATAAAGGTAAACTTGTGTTTTTAGCACTTTTGCAGCTTCATTTGCAATTGCAGTATCATTTCCTAAAGCTAAATCAAGAAGCACTTCAATCGAAGGGCCACCTTTCATATGTGATAATAATTCAAAAGCAAAAGCCGGAGTAATTTCATTTACTACAGATTCACCTAAAATGATTTCTTTTAAAAATTTTGCTTTTACACCAGCTGCACTCGTCGTTCCTGGTATAGTGTTGTAGATAAAAAACTGAAGAGAATCTTCTCTATATTCATTATTTACATCTTTAATTTGAGCAATAATTACACTTAACAAATCGGCACCATCAATTGGTTTCGGGTTAAGCCCTTGTTCTTTACGCTCTTCAATTTCCTTCAGGTAATCTTTGTAAATAGTATTATCAAAAGCCATAGTAAATTAGGTATTTTTATTTTTTGTTCGCAAATGTAGAAATTAAAGCTGAGAATTAAAAAAAATATAATGGATGCACCGTTTTCAAAAATTATTATTGCAAAATAATGAATTCTTCGTTCAATTATTACCAATACTTCAATTTTATATCTAAATATTAAATTATCAATAATTTAATATCTTTTCCTTAACAAAGTCGAAATTATATGTTACAAACAAAGTCTTATTTTGAGTCTTTTTTGAATAAGAATGTTTCTAAATAAGTATTTATAACGTTATAGTTATTCTTAATATTCTAATTTCATACGTAAAACTACTTAAAATATAAAAGCCTGAAAATTTTAAAATTTTCAGGCTTTTAATAAATTATATTTACTTTCTACATCAACTTCTGAATGATAATCTCTTCTGTTATTCCTTCAGCGTCGGCTTTGTAGTTTTTAATAATTCTATGACGTAAAATACCCGTTGCAACTGCTTTTACATCTTCGATATCCGGAGAAAACTTGCCATTGAAAGCAGCATGAGCCTTGGCTGCTAAAATCAAATTCTGAGACGCTCTTGGACCTGCACCCCAGTCTAAATAATTCTTAACAAAATCATTTGACAAAGGATTATCAGGACGTGTTTTACTTACCAACGTCACTGCATATTCAATAACATTATCCGCTACTGGAATCCTGCGGATCAAATGTTGAAAATCAATAATTTCCTGCGCTGTAAACAAAGGATTTATTCTTGTTTTTATATCCGAAGTAGTTTGTTTTACTACCTGAACTTCTTCCTGAAAACTTGGATATTCGAGTTTTACGGCAAACATAAAACGGTCCAATTGCGCTTCCGGCAAAGGATAAGTTCCTTCTTGCTCAATTGGGTTTTGCGTTGCCAATACAAAATATGGTAAATCTAACTTATGATTTTCTCCTGCAATTGTTACAGAACGCTCCTGCATCGCTTCAAGCAAAGCTGCCTGAGTTTTAGGAGGAGTTCTGTTGATCTCATCGGCAAGAATAATGTTTGAAAAAATTGGTCCTTTTATAAATTTAAACTGTCTGTTTTCATCTAAAATTTCACTTCCTAAAATATCCGAAGGCATTAAATCCGGGGTAAACTGAATTCTTTTAAAATCTAAACCTAAAGCCTGAGACAGCGTATTGATCATTAAAGTTTTTGCCAAACCGGGAACACCTATTAAAAGTGCGTGTCCTCCTGAAAATATGCATAATAAAATTTGATCTACAACTGCATCCTGGCCTACAATAATTTTTGCTATTTCGATTTTTAATTCATTACGTTTCTGAACTAAATTATGAATTGCTGCTATATCAGACATTTAAGTATGTTTTTAAATTAAAAAAGAGTTAGTTCTATGAATTCATAAAACTAACTCTTTTTATTTATTTTATAAAAATTATTTTTTCAACCAATTGTTTGTAAAAGTGCAATCTCTGTACTCTCCAATAATTTTAATATAAGTATCTTTTATTTTAGTATCAAACCATTTTCCAATAGCGCTTATTTGTTTTTCTTTTAGGGCCAACTCTTTGATTTTAGTATAATCTTTGGCATAATCAGCTACGTGCTCATCAATCCTGTTTGTTACAGTAATCAATTTGTATGTTTTCTTGCCTTTATCATCTGTATCCAAAAGTGGTTGAGAAACTTCATCATCTTTTAAATTAGAAACCTGACTATATAGTGTCGCATCCATTTTAGTCAATTCAAAACGTGTATCCTGTGTATTTGGGTTAACCAATGTACCTCCGTTAGCTCTGGTTTCTTTTTGATCAGACTCTGTTCTCGCTGCATCTGCAAAAGAAATTTCTTTATTTACAATCTTATTTCTAATGTTTGTAATTCTTTCTTTTGCCTCTTTTAAAGCTATTTCAGAAACTGTTGGTGATATTAAAATATGACGCAATTCTACTTCCTGTCCTTTTATTTTATCAACCATAATTATATGATATCCATAGGTAGTTTCAAAAGGATCTGATATTTCTCCTTCTGCAAGAGTAAAGGCGACATCTTTAAATTCCTTTACAAAAGGAGTTTTTCTTGTCATTTTATAATAGCCACCATTTGGAGATGAACCTGGATCCTGAGAATACAAAACCGCTTTTGTAGCAAAACTGGAGCCTTCTAAAACATCTTTTTTAATTGAATTTAATCTGTCAATTACTTTTTGTTTATCTTCTTTCGAAACTTTAGGTTCTACAACAATTTGAGCTACTTCCATTTCAGCTCCAAAAGTTGGCAAATCCTCTTTTGGTATTTTTTTAAAGAAATTACGAACCTCCTCAGGTGTGATTTCTACAGCATCAATAATCTTTTTCTGCATTTCAGAAGATAATCTTTGCTCTTTTAAAATATCTGCAAAATAAGTTTTAAATTCTTCAACAGAACTTTTCTTATAAAACTCAACAATTTTATTTATATCTCCTCCGGTTTGTCTCATCATATAAGTAAGCCTTTCATCCATCATGCCTTTTACTTCGGCATCACTAACAACGATACTATCCTGTATAGCCTGATGAGCATACAATTTATCTTCTAAAAGCTTACCTAACATTTGGCATCTCGTAACATCTTTTACAGATCCGCCCTGAGCAGTGATTTCAAGATATCCTTTGTCAATATCCGAATCCAAAACAATATAATCTCCAACTGTAGCGATGATACCATCAATCTTTTGCTTATTGATTGAAGTCGCTTCAACAGGCTTCTCAGCTACAACATCATTAATGATTTCCTGAGCAGAAACAACTGAGTTGAAAAAAAGTAAAAAACATATTGTTAGCATTAATTTGTAATCAATAGTTTTTAGCTGTAATTTTTTTAATAACATTATTTTAAATTTAATTTGAATGTAAGGTCTTGTTTTAGTTTTCTTTAAAACTGAAATTAATTGAATTAATATTTTCAAAACTTTAGAAAATACAAAAAAAATTCCATTTGTTTTTTTCAACTTATAACGAACAAAAATAACAATTCAATTACATAATCCAACTATCAGCTATACTATTAACAAAAAATTATATGGGCAGGATTTCGATTTCACAAATTAAGGCTGTTTTCATGTGATTATTCATTAAAAAAGAAAAATTTTTGCTTCTACACTTGCATAAAAAACAGCCTTGCCTAAAAACAAAAAAAATATAATCACCTTAATTTCAATACAATAAAAAAACTTTTCAACACTACAACGTTTTCGCTGTATAACTATTTTCTTATGTTCATAGATCAAATCAAAAAACACATACTTTAGTTAAGTAATAAATATTTTTTTGCCTAAAAAATTATGAATATCTCTTTCTTAGGCTGAAAAAATAGCAATTACAACTTTATTAACCCTTAAACCAATTTTAGTTATGAAAAATCGCAATGCAAAATTTTATGCAATTACCGCAATCTCCGCTTTTTTATTCTATTCGTGTTCGCTAAACGACCAAAATCAAACTGATTCAAAAGATGAAAGCCAACAATTTAAAATTATCAATGTAACAAATCATGACGGAAAGCCTTTCAGTACCGGAGATAAAGCATCATTAACAGGTAAATATATCGATAACCCTGGTGGTGGCGTTATGATGCAAGCCTTTTACTGGGATGTACCTGCCGGAGGAACCTGGTGGAATACCGTTAGTGGTAAAATAACCTCCTGGTCAAATGCCGGAATTGGCTCAATTTGGTTACCCCCCTCTTCTAAAGCACAAAATGGCCCTTTTTCTATGGGATATGATCCTACAGATTATTTTGATTTTGGAGATTACAATCAAAACGGAACTACAGAGACCCGATTTGGCTCAAAAATCGAATTAGTAAGTTTGATTACAAAAGCACATACAGAAAACATGAAAGTATATGCCGACATTGTAATAAATCACAATAGCGGAGGACAATCAGAAGCGAATCCTTTTACAGGAACCAATACCTGGACCAATTTTAATGGAATAGCGTCAGGAAAATTCAAACGTACATATGTCAATTTCTATAAAAACAGCTACGGCAATAACGATGAAGGTTATTTTGGAGGATTTCCTGATTTGTGCCATGCAGATCCTTATGTACAGGATTGGCTGTGGAAAAGGACCGATGGAGTTGGTAAATATTATAAAAACACAATGAAATTTGATGGTTGGAGATTTGACTATGTAAAAGGTTTTGGAGCATGGGTAGTAAAGGACTGGAATGCAAATGTTGGTGGGTTTTCTGTAGGTGAATTATGGGATTCTAATGTAGACATACTAAATAACTGGGCTAATAGTGCCAATAGTTCGGTATTTGATTTTGCTTGTTACTACAAAATGAATGATGCGTTTGACGGCAACAATCTTGCAATCTTAAATGATGATATGATGTGGAAAAGAAACCCATACAAAGCTGTGACATTTGTGGCTAATCACGATACTGATGAGATTTCAAATAAATTATTGGCCTATTCTTATATTTTAACTCATGAAGGATATCCAACCATTTTCTATAGGGATTATGAAGAATGGCTAGACAAGAACAAGTTGAATAATCTAATATGGATTCATAACAATAAAGCTACCGGAAATACCTCAATTCTTTTTTCAGATAATGATGAATATGTCGCAAGAAGAAATGGATACAATGGAAATCCGGGATTGGTTATTTACATTAACAACTCAACTGTTTGGCAGGAAAGATGGATTCAGACAAATTGGGCAAATACACAAATCAAAGATTTTACAGGCAATTCAAGCTGGTATCCAACGACTCAGGCCGATAAATGGGTAAAGATTCAATGTCCTCCAAAAGGATATTCGGTTTGGTCAATTAACCAGTAATTCGTAAATACAATAACTAATAAGACTGTCCTTAAAAACAGTCTTTTTTTATGTAAAAAAATTTCTCTTTATGAAGTATTGGCTTCTAAATATAGAAGTGAATATTTTTATTAAGCGGTAATTAATAGTACTTTTGCAACCTATTTATACAAAATATGAGCTTTTTAAAAGAAATACAACGCAGAAGAACTTTCGGAATTATATCGCACCCTGATGCAGGTAAAACTACATTGACAGAAAAATTATTACTTTTTGGAGGGGCTATTCAGGAAGCAGGTGCTGTAAAAAACAATAAAATAAAAAAAGGAGCAACGAGTGATTTCATGGAAATTGAACGCCAAAGAGGTATTTCTGTTTCTACTTCTGTTCTTGCTTTTAATTATAATGACAAAAAAATCAACATTCTTGACACTCCCGGTCACAAGGATTTTGCTGAGGATACTTTTAGGACTTTAACCGCTGTTGATAGTGTTATTGTTGTAATTGACGTGGCAAAAGGAGTTGAGGAACAAACGGAAAAACTGGTTGCAGTCTGCAGAATGCGAAACATTCCGATGATTGTTTTCATCAATAAATTAGACCGTGAAGGAAAAGATGCTTTTGACCTGATGGATGAAGTGGAGCAAAAGCTTGGTTTGACCGTTACTCCTTTGAGTTTCCCAATCGGAATGGGTTATGACTTTCAGGGAATTTATAATTTATGGGAAGAAAACATCAATTTATTTAGCGGAGACAGTAGAAAAAACATCGAAGAAACAATTGCTTTTTCTGATGTTCAAAATAATCCGGAACTAGATAAAATTGTGGGCCAGAAAGCAGCTGAAAAACTTCGTGAAGAATTAGAATTAATCGATGAAGTTTATCCAAAATTCGACCGTCAGGATTATCTTGATGGAAAATTGCAGCCGGTATTTTTTGGTTCTGCCTTAAATAATTTTGGAGTTCGCGAATTATTAGATTGTTTTGTTTCTATTGCACCATCTCCAAGAGCAAAAGACTCTGAAACCCGTTTAGTTGATCCAACAGAAGAAAAAATGTCCGGTTTTGTATTTAAAATCCATGCCAATATGGATCCAAAACACAGAGATCGTTTAGCATTTATAAAAATTGTTTCCGGAACTTTTGAAAGAAACAAACCTTACTACCACGTTCGCCAAAAGAAAAATTTAAAATTTTCCAGCCCAAATGCATTTTTTGCTGAGAAAAAAGAGATTGTAGACATTTCATATCCCGGTGATATTGTAGGTTTACACGATACAGGAAATTTTAAAATTGGTGATACGTTAACCGAAGGAGAATTAATGAGTTTTAAAGGAATTCCAAGTTTCTCTCCTGAGCATTTTAGATATATTAACAATGCTGATCCGATGAAAGCAAAGCAGTTGGATAAAGGAATAGATCAGTTAATGGATGAAGGTGTTGCGCAGTTATTTACATTAGAAATGAATAATCGTAAAATCATCGGAACTGTTGGAGCACTGCAATATGAAGTTATTCAATACCGTTTAGAACATGAATACGGAGCAAAATGTACCTATGAAAATTTCCCTGTTCACAAAGCCTGCTGGGTAAAACCTAATGATGCTAAAAGCGATGAGTTTAAAGAATTTAGAAGAATCAAACAAAAATTTCTGGCACATGATAAATACGGACAATTAGTATTTTTAGCCGATTCAGATTTTACGATTCAGATGACACAAAGCAAATATCCAAATGTAAAATTATTTTTTACATCAGAATTTGAATAAATACAATTATAAAATCAAAAAGCGCCAATTTTGCAATTGGCGCTTTTTTAATAGAATTAATTAACTTTTGGAATTAATTTTCTTATTTTTATGTTAGTCAAATATACAGTGGAGTTTTAACTTCATAAAATATATTCGTTCAAAATGAATTATATCGGACTAAATACAAAAAAACTAATATTCCCTTGATTTTAAGATAATTCATTGTATAAAAAAGCTCCATTTCTGGAGCTTTTAAAATTTTATGCTTGTCCTGCCGGACCAAAATTTAGAGGAATTGGTGCTTGTTCAGTTTCTTTGATTTCGCCATGAGCAGCCTCAAATCGATGAATATTTTCTCCAATTGCTCTCAATAATCTTTTAGCATGTTGTGGCGTCAAAACAATTCTTGACTTCACCTTTGCTTTTGGAGTACCCGGCATAATATTTACAAAGTCTAAAACAAATTCAGATGATGAGTGATTGATAATCGCAAGATTGGAATAAATTCCTTCTGCAATCGTTTCATCTAACTCAATATTAATTTGCTCTTGTTGTTTCGGATTACTCATAATTGGAATGTTTTTTCAATTTCCCTCTTCCGAAAAAGAGGGAATTGATAAGAATTAATAGATATATTCTTCTTTATTTGCCATCATTTCATTGTAATCGTCTTTAGATCCTACGATTGTATTATCGTATTCTCTCATACCAGTTCCTGCCGGAATTCTGTGTCCAACAATTACATTTTCTTTCAATCCTTCAAGATCATCAACTTTACCTGCTACTGCAGCTTCGTTAAGTACTTTAGTTGTTTCCTGGAATGAAGCAGCAGAAATGAATGACTTAGTTTGTAGCGAAGCTCTTGTGATACCTTGTAAAACTGGCGTTGCCGTTGCAGTAATTACGTCTCTAGCCACAACTAAATTTTTATCATTACGTTTAAGCAATGAATTTTCATCACGCAAATCACGAGGCGTAATAATCTGACCTGGTTTCAATACAGCAGAATCTCCAGAATCTTCAACTACTTTCATACCGTATAATTTATCGTTTTGAACGATAAAGTCTTTAGTATGGATTAATTGATCTTCTAAGAATAAAGTATCTCCAGGATCCTGAACTCTAACTTTACGCATCATTTGACGAATAACTACCTCAAAGTGCTTGTCATTAATCTTAACCCCTTGTAAACGATATACTTCCTGAATTTCATTTACCAAATACTGTTGAACAGCAGCTGGACCCTGAATTCTCAAAATATCATCCGGAGTAATCGCACCATCTGACAATGGAACACCCGCTCTTACGAAGTCATTTTCCTGAACCAGGATCTGACTTGATAATTTAACTAGGTATTTTCTAACGTCACCAAATTTAGATTCAATTACAATCTCACGGTTACCTCTTTTGATTTTTCCAAAAGAAACAACTCCATCGATTTCAGAAACTACAGCTGGGTTCGAAGGATTACGAGCTTCTAACAACTCTGTAATTCTTGGTAAACCTCCCGTGATATCTCCAGATTTAGAAGAACGACGCGGAATTTTAACCAATACTTTACCAGCTTTAATTTTCTCACCGTTTTCAACCATAAGGTGTGCTCCTACTGGTAAGTTATACGAACGAATCAATTCACCTTCCTTACCATAAACTAATAAAGTTGGAATTAATTTTTTATTTCTAGCCTCAGAAATTACTTTTTCCTGGAAACCTGTCTGCTCATCAATTTCAACCATGAACGATTGTCCTTGCTCTAAGTCCTCGTAAGCAATCTTACCAGTAAATTCAGAAACAATTACACCATTATATGGATCCCATTTACAAATTACAGTTCCTTTAGTAACTACATCACCATCATTAACAAAAATGCTTGATCCGTAAGGAATATTATGTGTATTTAAGACAATACCGGTTTTCTCATCAACTAATTTTAACTCAGTTGAACGAGATACTACAATATCAGTAGCATTACCTTCACTATCCTCACCTTTAACAGTTTTTAAATCTTCAATCTCAAGTCTACCGTTGAATCTTGTAATGATACTAGATTCTTCAGAGATACCTCCTGCAACCCCTCCAACGTGGAACGTACGAAGTGTTAGCTGTGTACCTGGCTCACCAATAGACTGAGCAGCAATAACTCCTACAGCTTCACCTCTTTGTGTCATTTTTCCGGTAGCTAAGTTTCTACCGTAACATTTAGCACAAATACCTTTTGTAGCTTCACAAGTTAATGGCGATCTAACCTCTACTTTTTCAATTGGAGAAGCTTCGATAGTTCTCATAATTGCTTCAGTAATTTGCTGACCTGATTCAACTAATACTTCATTAGTAAGTGGATTTATAAGGTCTTGTAATGCAACACGTCCTAAAATTCTTTCTCCTAATGATTCAACTATTTCCTCATTTTTCTTCAAAGCAGAAACTTCAACACCTCTTAGAGTTCCACAATCTTCGATGTTAACAATAACATCTTGTGAAACGTCATGAAGTCTTCTTGTCAAGTATCCGGCATCGGCAGTTTTAAGAGCCGTATCCGCAAGTCCTTTACGAGCACCGTGAGTAGAAATGAAATACTCAAGGATAGAAAGACCTTCCTTAAAGTTAGAAAGAATCGGGTTTTCAATAATCTCACCACCACCGGCAGTAGATTTTTTAGGCTTAGCCATCAAACCACGCATACCAGTTAACTGACGAATCTGTTCCTTAGAACCCCTCGCCCCAGAGTCAAGCATCATATATACAGAGTTGAAACCTTGTTGGTCTTCTCTAATATTTTTCATTGCTAATTCTGTCAACTGAGCATTTGCTGAAGTCCATACGTCAATAACCTGGTTGTAACGCTCGTTATTGGTAATAAGACCCATGTTATAGTTAGTTGAGATACCTTCAACTTGTTCTCTGGCATCAGCAATTAACTTGGTTTTTTGTTCCGGGATTCTAATATCACCAAGAGAGAATGATAAACCTCCTCTAAATGCGAATTTATACCCCATATCTTTCATGTTGTCCAGGAAAGCTGCCGTTGTAGGTACATCAGTCACACTTAAAATGTGTCCAATAATATCTCTAAGGTTTTTCTTAGTCAATACATCATTGATATATCCAGCTGCTTCAGGTACTACTTCATTAAATAATACACGTCCCGCAGTTGTTTGAATAATTTTATACACTAATTCTCCAGCGTCATTAAAATCTTTTGCTCTAATTTTCACACGAGCATTCAATTCTAATCTTCCTTCGTTTAATGCAATGTTTACTTCTTCAGCAGAATAGAAAGTCAAATCCTGACCTAAAATTTTGTGATCTTCTGTAGAAATACGTTCTTTGGTCATATAATACAGACCCAAGACCATGTCCTGAGAAGGTACAGTAATTGGAGCACCATTTGCAGGATTAAGAATATTGTGAGAAGCCAACATTAATAATTGTGCCTCTAAAATAGCCTCTGGTCCTAATGGTAAGTCAACCGCAATCTGGGCACCATCGAAATCGGCGTTGAATGCCGTACATACTAATGGGTGTAACTGGATTGATTTTCATACAATTAATTTTGGCTGG
>CBFGNY010000019.1:0-42009 GCA_965650235.1 uncultured Flavobacterium sp.
AGTTTTCTAACAAAACCTACCGTATCCGAAAGTAAGAAAGGCAGGTTTTTAATAACCACTTTTCGCACTGTCGTATCTAAGGTTGCGAACAATTTATTCTCTACAAAAACATCACTTTTGCCAATCGCATTCATCAGAGTCGATTTTCCAACATTCGTATAACCTACAAGGGCAACACGTACCATCGCACCACGATTGCTGCGTTGAACTCCCATTTGTTTATCAATGGTTTTGATTTTATCTTTCAATAATGAAATTCGGTCTCGTACAATACGTCTGTCGGTTTCAATCTCTGTTTCTCCCGGTCCACGCATACCAATACCTCCTTTTTGACGCTCAAGGTGTGTCCATAAACCGGAAAGCCTTGGTAATAAATATTGGCATTGCGCCAGTTCTACCTGCGTTCTTGCATACGAGGTTTCGGCTCTTTGTGCGAAAATATCCAGAATCAGATTGGTTCTGTCCAGGATTTTACAATCGATAATCTTAGAAATGTTTTTTTGCTGTGAAGGCGTTAATTCATCATCAAAAATTAAAGTCGATATATTGTTTTCTTTTACAAAAAGATTGATTTCATCTATTTTTCCCGTTCCCACAAAAGTCTTGGGATTTGGGCGTTCCATTTTTTGAGAAAAGCGTTTAATAACTTCACCTCCGGCGGTAAAAGTCAAAAACTCTAATTCGTCCAGATATTCGTTAAGTTTTTCCTCACTTTGATTTTGAGTTACAATACCAACAATGGCTGTTTTTTCAAAATTTATAACTTCTTTTTCTAACATAGCTTTGAATAAGTTGCAAATTTAATCATTTGTATACTACTAACATTATAGAATTATATTTTTAAGTTCTATTTAAGATGTATCCCCTGTATAAAAAATAAAAACCATTTAGAAATTTATTCTAAATGGTTTAAAGAAAACTGAAGATACAGTTTTTTATTCGTAGATAAAAGTTTTCTCCGTTTTTACAATTCCATTTTCTTCAATTTGTGAACAGGAAATAGGGAAATTTAATTTGTTGTATTTGTACTTTCTGCTTACGGCAACCAAAGCAGCAGACGACGGACTAAAATTCATCTCGTTATTATAAGAGATCGCTTCAAAGCTAAATTCATCCTCATGGTATGAAATCATGGGCACAATCACCTTATAATTATCGCCAAATAAGTTCTGAACGATTAGCTGATTGACAGATTTTTTATCATCAAAAGTATACGTTTTAGAAATCTTATCACCAACCAGGCCTCTGTGTCTTGATACATTATCATTTACATACACATATTCAATTTTACCAATAATATCTTTGTTTCTATTACGAGAAGTACGTCTTACAATAATACCGTTTTCTACAATATATTCAATGTCTTCAAGTATATTCTGGTGGTTCGTACTTTTCTTGGTAATTGCTTTTACCCTTGCTCCATCATAAGAAAAAGTCACAGTTTTCGTGATGTAGTCATTACCTTCATGATACTTGCTTACAAATTTTGTAATGTTGTTATCTGCATCGTAGGTATAATTGACAACCTCTTTCCAGTCACTTCCAATTTTATCCTTAACAGTCATATCCAGTAATCCGTTTTTATTATAAAAGAATTTCTGAATAACATCTGAAGTGGTGATGCTTTCAATTTTTCCTTCTTTAAATAAAACGGTTTTGTTTACAATTTCACCATCTTTGGAGTTTTGGTAATTTGTTTTTACAATATTGATTTGTTTTAATCGAACAGGGCTGTCCTGACTGTGCAATAAGGTAGTAGAAACCATAGCAATAATGGCAAACAAGTAGATTTTTTTCATAAGATTGTATTGATTTGGGAATGCCAAAATACAAAATTCTGTCAAAATTTAACAATTTTAGAGATTAAAAACGTAAAAATTTGATTTTTAATGTAGTTTTAATTGTAAATCAGTATGTTATAATTTATGTTTTTTAATTCTTATTTCTCCCCGAACATTTTCACATCATCTACCATAAATGCTCCGTTAAGTGTCTTATCTTTTCCGGATCCGATGTATTTAAATGCAATATTAATATTTCCTGAATAAGAAGATAAATCGATTCCTCCCGAACTAATAAATTTTCGGGTAGGTGTAGAAAGCGATGGGATCATAGCATCTAATTTTATCCATGTTGCTTTGGTTAGATCTGATCCGTCAAAATTGGTTGAAATATAAACTTCTAATGTATTAAAAGGCGAATCGACTTTTAAATCATGTTGTGCACTTCTAAAAGAAAGTACGGTATTTTTATAATCAGATAAATTAATTTTTGGAGAAACGAGCCATGCAATATTTTGAGCAGCCGTTGTGCTTGTGGTGTTAAACTCTGCATAACCGTTTCCGGCAGTAACCATAGTTCTCCATAATTTTGATGCTTTTTCTACAATATTGCTCCAGTCGGGTAATGCAAAATTGACATTGTTTGTAACCATTTGAAAATCCTCGGTAAAAAAAGGAATATTTGTTTTTCCACCCATCACAACATCTTTTTCTGAACGAACCATTAACTGATAATCGGAGCCATATTTAGTTATAATGCCACGTACTTTTCCGCTTCCTTCAGGAACCAAACTTGCCGAAAAATCAGCGAAACTGCTGGTTCTGAAAATGATTTGATTTCCAGATTTATCCCTTAAATTCCAATTCGTTGCACCCCCAACATTGTTGGCCTCTTCAAAATAATGGCGTCCAAGGGCAGCTTCTGTAAATTGAACATCAGATAATTCAATTAAAGTATTCAGGTTGCTTTCACGTAAAGCCTCTTCAATAGAAATTGGATTGACTAACTCATTTTCATCAAGTATCGTACACGAAGCATGTAAAACATTTTTGTAATCGTTTTGAGAAATTCTTCCTACCGATGCGGCTCCTGAATTGCCTTCATAAAGGCTTCCAATTCGCATTCCGCCATAAAATAAATCGGTAAACTGATCTTTTAATTTGATATAAACTTTATTTCCAACCCGATAATCGACATACGTATTTGCAGCATCTACCGAAACGCTGAATCCAATGGCAGGTTTGTTTTCAGTTGCTAAAGTCTGAAGATATATGGTCTTGAAAAAATTTCCATTTTCATCACTTGAAATCACGTAAGCTTCAATAACGTCATCATAAACATACTTTGTTGCCGTTATGGTGGCGGTTTTTAGAACATCTTCAACAGCTCTGTTTACAGTAAAATCGGGTTGTGTGCATTCCAATTTTGGAATGGCAACATCTTCATTACAGTTGCAAAAAAGTAGCAGAGACAATAAAGCGAACAGAGTTTTATGGTTGTTTTTCATTAGAAATAGTTTATAAATTGACAGTCATATTTACGAAATATGTTCTTCCGTACCCATAGAAATATTTGGAACCAAAAGAAGGGGTTCCGCTTGAAACATCCTGATTTAACTCCCTGAAGTTTGAATTTCTTGCCTGTTCAAAACCGCCTGTTTTATATTTAAAATCCAGGACATTATTGATGCTGGCAAAAAGACCGATTGTTCTGTTATAAATGCGCCAGGATTTTCCGCCAATCATATTTAAAAGCGAAACAGGATTTAGTTTTTCCTGCTTTAAAAGCACTTTTGAACGTTCCTCAGAGGCTTCTGGAAAATTGAATCCACTTGCGGGATTTTTATAAAATCTTGAAGTTCTTGAAATTGGAGAAACATCGACATAACTGTTTGTAATATAATTGATATTAGCAGAAATCCACCAGAATTTAGGATCACGATATTCTATTCCACATGAAAGAGCCTGTTGCGGCATTCCGGATTGTTTGTAGTTTTTAAGCAGTGCTTTCCCAAAATCAAAAGTGGTTTCAGTGTCTGAAATCGCTGCGTTTGCATCATTTGTAATCATAACATTTGGATTGCTTTCATATGTGTAACTTGCATACGCAACAGATAGATTGCTTTTAAAAGTTGATGAAATCTGATATTCCAGACTTAATTCGGTACCCATATTTTTCTTGTCTAAATTGGTCAGGGTCTGACTTACAAATGCATCAGTATTATCATAGCCGGCTCCATTGTCAAAAATACCTTCGGCATAAAAAAAGGAAGTTTTGGTCGCATTTTTTATGATTGCGTAATAACCTGTAATTCGCATTTTGAGTTTTGGGGAATGATAAACATAATTGGCATCGGCAGCGCTGATGTTTTCATTTTCGATTCCGTTTACAATAGAATTGTTTAATCTCGAATTAGAAAAAGTGTTTCGAAGTGAAGGCGCTTTGGTAAGATGCATCCCGCTGAAAAAAAGCCATTGTTTTCCTGAAATTTTATAGGTGAAGCCACCTTTAAACCCAAAATTTTCAAAATTGACCTTTTCACTTTTGCCTAAAGAACTATCCGGATAAATCCCATTTTGGTACAAACCTTCTCTTTGGTATCTTGAAGTTGAAAAAGAATTTCCCAAATAAAAATCAACTTTTCGATAAGCAAATTTAAACTGCGTAAAGGCATCTGTTGTTGTGGCATAATAATTAAAATTATAGCCATAAGTATCGCCAACTCTTACTTCCCGGTCAGGATTTTTTAAATCAGATTGTGATTGGTCGCCTTTATAAAAGGAATCGATATCCTCAAAATAGCTGCCACCCAATAAATCCAGAAGATTTTGAAAATTATGTGATTTTAAGTTTTTAAAGAGTATTCCGCTGCTGAAAAATATATCTTCTGTAAGCTGTGTGTTGAGGTTTGAATTAAAAGCCAAAGTTTTATCGTCAGTTCTGTCTTCATAAATAACATAATGGCTTTTTGCAGATTCATATCCCATAATATTTCCTTCAGGATTAACTACAGTTTTTTGATTGGATCTGTACATTTTTGCCCAATCAATTTGGGAATTTTTTAAAAACAATGCTTTGCTTTTTTCTGCATTTTCGTAATCCGGAGTAAATTTCCCAGAGAATTCTCCTTTGTCTGCTGTATAAAGTGAACTGAAATAACTAGGCAATTTCCTGTAATAAGTAGGTTCAGGACTGTCCGCATTTTGATAATCAATATTGCTGTTGCCGACTTTTCCAAATTGATACATAATCGCCGATGTGAGATTGGCATGATCATTTATTTTAAAATAATGATTGAGCATTAACAATGGTTCTTCTACATTTTTTATTCTCGTGTTTCGTTTTTCTCCATTTTGATATCCCCAGTAAGAGTTATATTTCTCCGATTTTAATTCGGTTACTTCATTGGTGTTAGGCGAATTTTTCCCACGGGAATTTGGTGTGTAAAAGCCTGTAAAGTTTAGGGAATGTTTAGAGGTTATTCTTTTTTCAACACTCATAAAAAAAGAATTTGCATCATAATTGGTTCCTTCAAAATAGCCTTCGTCAGCCCAGCGTTTTCCAACTGAAAACACATAAGCCCAACCAGAAGTTTTCATTCCTGAAGCATAGGTAACCATTGTTCTCCAGTTATAATTTGTATTGGTGCCTGAAAGCGATATTCGGGTTCCTTTTCTATAGGAAGAAGCCTGTGTGAAAATTTGCTGTGTGCCTAAAATGCCTCCGAAGTTATAATCTGAGGGAGCGGCACCAATTGAAAATTCCTGGTTCCTGAGCACATCATTCAATCCTCCCCAATTATTCCATTGCGGTCTTCCGTCATAAATTTTATTCATTTTCATACCATTCAGCATCATAGTCGCATTTTCACTATCTAATCCACGGACACTGAATCTGGCCTGGCCCCAATTGAAAGCTGCTGTTTGTAAGAATGCATCTTTTGAAGATTGTAAAAGTCCGGACGTCGTTTCGGAAGAACTATTGTCTTCCTCTAAATCGCTTTCTAAAAGTGAAATAATAGTGGTTTGTAAATTTTCACTCTGATCTTCTTCTAACAGTAATATTCCGAGATTTACTTTTTGGCCTAAATTAGAATTAATTTTCAGGAGTAAATCTTTATAGCCCTGACTGTGTATGAAAAGCAATTGCCCACCTTTTATCTCCGAATGCAATTCGAAAGTTCCGTCTTTTTTTGTGAGTTGCATTAAAGCTGAATTTTGAATACTGACAACTGTATTTTCTAATGGGTTGTGAGTTTTGCTATCGATAACCTGTCCTGAAAAGACAGTTCCCATCTGGGCAGAAGTAATTTTGAAAGTTAAAAGAAGTATAAGAACCAATAATTTTTTATGCATGAAAGAATTTGTTAAAAAAACCCTTTTCTTTTTACAAGAAAAGGGTGTAAAATAATTTTGGCTGAAACTTTTGAAGCTTCACAAATTTCAGCCAAAAAGTCAATTGGGTTTTGGAAAAAAAGTTTGAAAAATGAAGAGAAACTGTGGTATTAGAAAATTTTTTCAAACAATAATACTATTTCAATTAGTGTGAATTGTATTACAAAGGTAATGTAAAAAAGTTTTTTATTTCTTTTTACTTGTTAAAATATCAATAAAAAATTAGAAGTATTTTTTAAATCATAGTAAAATGATTTATAATCAAGTGAATAGCTCACTGAATAACTGAAAATAAAGAAGAGAAATTATGCCGAAATTTTTATTTTAGAAACCATAAAAGCGATCAAAACCCCAAAAATCCCAATAAAGGCAAAGGAAAACTGAAGCCCAAAACTTTGTGCAATATATCCGATAATGGGAGGGCCCATTAGGAACCCAAGAAAGCTTACGCTTGAAACAATTGTCAAAGCTTCTCCGGCAGAAACGGTTGGATTTTTTCCTGCAACGCTGTAAACGGTAGGGACAATTGTTGAAACTCCTAAACCAACAATCATAAATGCAAATGTACAAGGTATGATGTACGGAAAAATAACGGCAGTAAAAAGCCCGATAGAAATCATACAGCCACTGATTTGCATGACACGGATCCGGCCAAATTTATTATTCATTGCATCTCCGATAAATCTTCCGCCGGCCATCATAATCATAAATGAAGTATAACCAAGGATGACTAAAGCACCTGGAGCTTTTACGATATCCTTAAAATAAATGCCGCTCCAGTCAAACATTACGCCTTCGCTTGCCATACTGCAAAAACCTATAATTCCAAGCCAGAGTAAAGAACTATCTGGTTTCGTAAACAATTTTTTACCTTCTTTTTTGGGTTTGATTTTTTCTTTTGCTTTAACTAAAAATTTAAAATTAAAAGCAATCATTAAAAAGACAATTAAGGCTACAATCAGAAAATGATGATAAGGTGATAAATGTAAGGCCAGCATTCCTAGTCCTACCAAAGCGCCTGTAAATCCGGCAAAACTCCACATGCCATGAAAAGACGACATGATGTTTTTCTTAAAAAGGACTTCGGTATAAACACCTTGCGTATTCACAGCGATGTTCGCTAAATTTCCAAAGATGCCAAAGGTAAACAGCCCTAACGAAAGTTGCAATGCGGTTGAGGCCAGACCTAAATTAGACAGGCTAAAGACATACATTATTAAAGAGAAAACTAAAATGCGGTGGCTTCCAAATTTGGTTACCATTTTGCCCGAAAAAGGCATAATAATTAATTGACCCACAGGCAAGGCAAAAAGTACAGAGCCTAATTCTCCTTCGCTTAAATGCAATGCCGTTTTAATATCCGGAATTCTGCTTGCCCAGGAGGCGAAACTTAAACCCATGGCAAAATAAAACACTCCTACAGCAAAACGAATTCTTTTTAAATAAGAAGCCTTTGCCTCCCGATAGACTTTTTTGATTTTTCCTTTGGTTTGGAATAGCGCTAACGGATTGAAATCTATCACAGAAACATTTTTAAAATTTGTATATACAAAAGTACTAAATTCCTGTTTTATAGCGTAACATAGGAGTAGTTACTGCCAAATTTACAACGTTATTGTTTATAAATTGTGAATTTTATATCCTTAATAAACCTCTAAAACCTCTTGCTGCATAATACGATTCTGCCCCGTTGTGATACACGAAAATAGTTTCATAACGATAATCGCAAAAAATTGCACCACCGAGTTTTCTAATTTCAGGAGGTGTTTTTATCCAGCTGGAACTTTTTTGGTCAAATTTTCCAAACTTTTGTAATTCCCGGTATTGTTCTTCGGATAAAAGTTCAATGCCCATAGCTGCTGCCATGTCAATAACATTATTTTTAGGTTTAAATTCTTTTCTTGATTCCTGTGCTTCACGATCATAGCAAATGCTTCTTCTTCCTTTTGGGCTTTCTGAAGTGCAATCACAAAAGATATATTCATCTGTTTTTTCATCATAACCGATAATATCTGGTTCTCCTCCGGTACTTTCCATTTCATTAAGTGACCACAGTTTTTCGATATTAGCTTCAAGTTTTGCCTGCACTTTATCCCAGGAAAGATCCTGATGACGGGGCATATTTTTCTCAAAACGGTTTTTCAAAGTCTTAAGCAGATATTGATGTTCTTCCGGTAATAATTCTTTTTTGTTTCCCATGACAGAATATTTAATTAATTTACTAAATCAATGGCCTTTTTTTGTAGGTTACTTTCAATAGCTGCTTCAATAATCTGCATCACTTTTACGCCATCCTGTGCAGTAACCGGCTCTGGTTTATTGTTTGCAATAGCTTCGTAGACACCATTAAAATATTCGAAATAGTTGCCCTGAAGCGTTTTGATTTTTTCACGAACCGGTTTTCCATCAATTTCTGTGTGCAGAAGACCTTCAAAACCATCTAATTCCGTTCCCCAGGATTTAAGGTTTGGTTTTTTACCAATTTTCAATTCGTCTTCCTGAACATCGCCGCGTGGCTTTAAGAAAGAACCTTTTTTTCCGTGAATAGTATAAGCAGGATTGGCTTCTTTGACAAAGAAACTAGCTTTTAAACGTACTCTGAAATCTTCATAAATCAACAATAAATCGATCCAGTCATCTACCAAAGAGTTTTCTCGGGTATAACGAATATCGCCAAAAACCGATTTTGGAAAACCAAACAAACATACGGCCTGATCAATTAAATGAGGACCTAAATCTTTCAGGATTCCGGCACCGTCATTCACGGTTTCCTTATGTGCTTTTGGACTTAATATCGGATTGTATCGGTCAAAATGGAATTCGGCTTCGACCAAATCTCCCAAAACACCATCTTTAATTACTTTTTGAACTGTTTTAAAATCGCTGTCCCATCTTCTGTTTTGAAAAACGGCTAATTTTAGTCCTTTTTCTTTGGCTATTGAAGCTAATTCCTCGGCTTCTGCAACAGTTGTGGTAAATGCTTTTTCTACAACGGCATGTTTTCCTGCCAGCAGTACTTTTTTTGCATATTCGTAATGTGTTCCAACCGGTGTATTTACGATTACCAGATCAACATCATCTGCCAATAATGCATCAATTGAAGGATAACTTTTTACGGTCGGATAATCTTCCTGAATTAATTTTTTGGTTCTTTCCCATGAACCTAATAATTCAAAACCCGAATGCAGGTCTAAAAAAGGAGCATGAAAAACTTTTCCCGACATTCCGTATGATAATAGTGCTGTTTTTATTTTTTGCATTTTATTTGTATTTAGTTTTTGCCCACGAATTACACGAATTATCACAAATCGTTGAACTTAAAAAAACGATAATAATTTGAAAAAATTAGTGACCCGAGCCTTAGCGAACAGGCGAAGCAAATTCGTGGCGGAAAAAAACTTTTAATTTATGAAATCTGTGGCTAATAAATTTATCGTGTTTTAGCCCGTTCATATTGTTTTGGCCATTTAATGTCATCGTTTAATTCTCTTGCGAAATCCAAAGACAAGTTAGGATTTCTCAGCGATTCTCTTGCAAACAAAACTAAATCGGCCTGATTTTGCTGTAAAATTTCTTCGGATTGGTGTGCTTCGGTAATTAAACCCACAGCTCCGGTTAAAATTGAAGTTTCCTTTTTTATTTTTTCTGCGAAAGGAACCTGATAACCTGGTCCAATTTCAATTTTTTGATGCGAAACCAATCCGCCTGACGAAACATCAATTAAATCAACTCCTTTTTCTTTTAAGATTGCCGAAAGTTTAACCGATTCTTCCAGATTCCATCCGCCTTCTGCACAGTCTGTTGCCGAAATCCGAACAAATAAAGGCAAATCCGAAGGCCACTCTGATTGAACTGCTTCTAGAATTTCCAAAGTAAAACGGATTCGGTTTTCGAAACTTCCACCATATTCATCGGTTCTGATATTCGTTAAAGGAGATAAAAACTGATGGAGCAAATAACCGTGTGCTGCATGGATTTCCAAAACCTGATAACCAGCTTCAACAGCTCTTTTGGTGGCTGCTTTAAAATCTGAAATCACTTTTTGAATTCCGATTTTATCCAGCGCTTCCGGAAGAAATGGCTCGTTTTCATGATATGGTATTGGACTTGGAGCGACAGTCTGCCATCCTATATTTGATTCGTCTAACTTTTTATTACCGAGCCAAGGAGCAGAAACACTGGCTTTTCGTCCGGCATGAGCGAGTTGAATTCCCGGAACCGAATTTTGAGAAACAATAAATTCGTTGATTGTTTTTAGTTTTTCAATATGTTCATCTTTCCAGATTCCTAAATCTGCCGGAGAAATTCTGGCTTCGGGAGAAACGGCTGTGGCTTCCTGAATAATCAATCCGGCACCTCCGCTGGCACGGCTACCCAAATGAACCAGATGCCAGTCATTTGCAAATCCGTCGACCGAAGAATATTGGCACATAGGCGAAATAACGATTCTGTTTTTTAAAGTAATATTTTTTATAGTAAGTGGAGAAAATAATATTGAAGCCATATGATGTAACTTTTAAGGTAATTGAGCTACCAATTGAGAACGATAGCGTTTAAAAAAGTAAAGTTACAGCATCTTCGTAAAAGTAGAAATTCAAATGTTTATTAATTAACAAACATTTAAAACCTTATGTATTATATTGCGCTGTCAAATTAAAATAGAAACGTTACTTTTGTGCGTTAAATTACGAACTAAAAATACAAAATGGATATAGTTATCAAACTCTCTCAATTTCTATTGAGTTTATCTTTACTTATTATTCTTCACGAATTAGGACATTTTATTCCTGCAAAATTATTTAAAACAAGGGTCGAAAAATTTTACTTATTTTTTGATGTTAAATATTCATTGTTTAAAAAACAAATTGGCGAAACTGTTTACGGAATTGGATGGCTTCCGCTTGGAGGTTATGTAAAAATCTCCGGAATGATTGACGAAAGTATGGACAAGGAGCAAATGGCTCTTCCTCCGCAGCCTTGGGAATTTCGTTCTAAACCGGCATGGCAGCGTTTAATTATTATGCTGGGCGGTGTTACCGTAAACTTTATATTGGCATTTATTATATATATAGGAATGGCATTTGTTTATGGGGATACTTATGTGGCGAATACTGATTTAAAAGATGGTGTTTTGATTGAAAACCCTGCTATGCTTAAAGCAGGTTTCAGGACAGGAGATAAAATTATTTCTATTGACGGAAAAAAGGTCGAAAATTTTGACAGCGACATGAACATGAATGTTATCATGGCTAAACATGTTTTAATTGAAAGAAACGGACAACAACAGACAATTACTATCCCAAATGATTTTGTCGACCAATTATCAAAACATGAAAAAGGTTTACTCGTAGGTATCAGAATACCTTATGTTGTTAGCAAAGTAACAGAAGAATCAGGGAATAATAATGCTTTGAAAACTAAAGATTTAATTGTGAGTCTTAATGGTCAAAAAGTAAAGTATTTTGATGAAGCAAAAGTTGTATTAGAAGCTAATAAAGGAAAAACGATTCCCGCAGTTGTATTGCGTGATCTAAAAGAAACACCTGTTTCGGTAAAAGTTTCTAAAGCCGGAAAACTGGGTATCGCTGTTGGAGGGTTGGATATAAAATCATTAGAGAAGCTAGGATATTATAAAGTAAGCACTAAAAATTACAGTTTTTTAGAGTCTATTCCGGTTGGACTTGAAAAAGGAAAAGATCAATTAGTTGGATATGGAAAGCAATTAAAAATGATCTTTAATCCTGAAACCAAAGCATACAAACAAGTAGGTGGCTTTGCGGCGATTTTTAACATTTTTCCTGATACATGGAGTTGGGAAGTATTCTGGAAAATCACTGCCTTATTGTCAATTATGCTTGGTGTTATGAATTTATTGCCAATTCCTGCCCTTGATGGAGGTCACGTGATGTTTTTATTGTATGAAATAATCAGCGGTAAAAAACCGAGTGATAAATTTCTTGAAAACGCCCAAATGGTTGGTTTCTTTATACTTATCGCACTGCTTTTGTTCGCTAACGGAAACGATATTTACAAGGCAATTGTCAAGTAGAAAAAATATTTTTTAAAAAGAGTTAAAATATTTTTGGGGAATTAAAAATTCAACTATATTTGCACTCGCTAAAAAGAGCAACAACTTCCTCCTTAGCTCAGTTGGTTAGAGCATCTGACTGTTAATCAGAGGGTCCTTGGTTCGAGCCCAAGAGGGGGAGCTTATTAAAAGACTATCATGTAAGTGATGGTCTTTTTTTTTGCTGTAAAGCAAAATAAATGATACATATAAAGATTAACTTCGGCTTCAATCACAATAGGCGTTGGAAAGCAAGATATTAGTAGAGTATGTTGGAGTGTAAATCATTTATTAGAAAACGCGCTTTGGAGTTAGGATATAAAGAACCTTTTATTCCTGAATCAGATATTAGAACAAATGTTATGTACCAAGTTTCTTTAAATGCTGACTTAATATTTTATTATAAATCTGCATCAGAAGCATCTAGAAAAACAAGAATTTCAAAAAACTTGTATTTACTAATATGATGAGGAAAAAGAAAACAAGCAGGTGGTTTTCTTTGGAGATATATATAGTAAAATAGGCGGTGTAACAGCCGCCATTTTTTTCAATTTAAATTATTTAAATTGAACTTCATAAATTAAGATGTTTGAAATACCTTCAGTAGTTTCCCTTGAATATTTTTTTGAAAAAGGAAAAAGTATACTAGCTGGTTTTGTTAAACATTCACAAACATAAAATAAAGCTATCCCTAGTGTTTGAGCTTTAGTTGATAGTGGACATAAATAAATATTTGTAATTGATTTTTTTTTCTCTTCTTTTTTGATATACTTACTAATGATTTCTGCAGTCACAAACGGATCATTAGCAGGTGCAAGGAGAATGTTTTCATCATCTACAGAAAAATCTCCTGAAGAAACATCTTCTTCAGATTGGTACACTTTTAAAACATTTTCTTGAAACATATCAGCCTTTAATGATGGAAATCCTAAGATTTGTACTTTTTTTGCTTCCGGCTTTGCTTTTGCAATTTTAGATATCATTTGATGATCATAACCCGACCCTATAATTAAAATATCATTACTCGTATCAGGATCATGACTATTTAAACAACCGTTAACTCCTCTAATTTCCACAAAATCGTCTGAGAAAAGAGTATTTTCTTTTTTGATATAATTTGAGGGCTCAGAATAAATAAATTCTATGTGTTCTATACCTTCTCTTTTTAAAAGCCGTACTAGAAACACTAAATGTGGGCGAATAAATCCTGTAATGTCAATACAAATACTTTTCTTTTCATCAAAAAACTTTTTTGCAGCACTATTATAGTACTCCATTATAATTTCTGATTCATCAAGACCAATTCTTTTAGAATAATCAAACACAGTCCCTTTTAAATCGGCTATTTCGAAACTATTAAATTCATACTCAGGAAAGACTATCCAATGCTTATTGATACAGTTAACATTTTCAAATACCATCTTTACTCGTTCAGATTCATTATATGCTGAAATAAACAAATCATGTTTAAAAGTGGTTGAAATTAATTTAGCAGTAATATCTTCTAGCTTAGATTTAAATAAATAAGAGTATTTCATTGTTAAAACTTATCAAATAAAGTTGGTAATGTATTGTCTGTAAATGGTGCATTGTACTTGTTTTTTTCAGTATACAACATCGATTTAAATTCATTTTCATTATCAGGAGAAAAAATTGATTTCATTTCTCTTGAATTTAAATCTACAATTCCACGTCTACTTATAGATAATTCCCATTCAACAGCTAGAAGCCCATTCAATTGATATGTGCTATATCTACTATTGCCATTTTTATCACGACGCTCCCCAACTTCTATAATATAACTATATTGCTCCAAGAAATTAATTATTCTAGAAATCTCAGCTGGAACAAATTTAGATTTTATGGAAAAAGTAGAAATTGAACATTCTGGAGGGATGTCTGAAAATCTTAACTCACGTAAATAGTCACATAATCTTTCAATTGAATCCTTTGCAATCGACCCTTCGTCCCCAGGAATTCTAGCATCTTCAATAAACCATTTTGCTGCATCCCTAATGGCATTTAATTGTGATTCTGCGGATATTTTAGATTTAATAGACTTAAAGGTGGTCAATTCATAATATTCATTCCATTTAAATATATGTTTCATAATAATTAAAACATGTCTTGGAATTCCATTAGAAATTTTTATTATGTTATCAAATCCAATAGTTGTACGGATCTTTTCTCCATTTTCTCTGGCAAGCGCATCTAAAATGTCATATTTAAATTTTTGCAATATTCTAAAATGTTCATTTTCGACCTTATGTAGTGAATACTTCGAACATGCAATTGCAATGTTTTCTGAGGCTAAAAGTAAATCTGAACCTTTTTTCCATTCTCTGTAGAACAACATTATATTAATACGCTCCAAAAGTGCATTTTCTTTAAATTTTAAATTTTCAATTACACGAAGTTTTATCGCTTTATATTTAATACCATTTAATTTTCTGGCTAAATCTTGAAAATGTCCCTTTGCGCCAGTTTGCATTTTAATCAAAAATTCATCAGTATTAAATGTTTCAAAATAATTTGATATTTCATTTTCATCAATCTTGATTCCCGCCAATTCAAGTCTTTTTGAACAAATATCATTTATGAATTTTTTATATCCTACTTTATTATCTCTAAAAATATTATCAATATCAAAAAATTCAAATTCTGAACCTGCTTTTATTTCTTCTCCAGCACTCAACGTTTCATAAGTTCTCATGCCATATCTTCGAGCACCTATTTTGAAACATACAGGATTTCTTCTTTCTCTAATTAACGTATTAAAATATTTTTGCTGGTTTTTAGTAAAATTCTCATATTCATCAAGTAAATACAGAAATTTAATATCTTGAAATTCCTTTACTTCTCTATTCAATATCTCTGGAATTCCAAAAATCAAACTTCCAGGACTTGCTAAAATTTCTACAGATTCGGAAACCTTTTTTTGAGTAAATGCTTTATTATTTATGGCATAATCAATATCTTTTTGTAAATCATTAAAATACTTCACTAGATGGCTAAAACTTTTGACATTTTGCGAAACTTCAGTAGTGTCTAATAAATCCATTATTTCTAATGCAATCTTATGCTCATTAGAAATAACTAAATTTCTATCTTCTAATATTTTTATTATATTTTTTAAAAGTAATTGACTTAACCAAAGCTCTAAATAATATGAAAAAATTATTTGCCAATTTTCAGGGTCTTTATCTCCATTATTTTTAAACTTAAAGCCATTAAGTCCTGAACATCTTAAATAAGTACCTAAATAACCATCCTTTTTTAAACCCACAATAATATCATCTTTCCATCTCAACGTTTGGGATGAAAATGAAAAGTGCTTCATTATGTGAGTTTTACCACTACCTTTACCACCTACAATAATCATTGGCATATCAGATGTAGGTTTTATAATTCCACTGAATCCCGTATCCATTGGGAAATCTACCCAAAACTTATTTAACTCTTCATCAGTGTAATCTACAGCTTTTGTAATATTGAAAGGATTATTTTGTGTTTTCATACCTAATAAATCTTATTTGCACGTTTAAATATAGAATTCCATGTAACAATATCTTCATTATACCATAATACTGGTAAAGTGTTATCCGGAGTATTGTGTGAAAAAGCAATGAGATATTGCCCGTCCATGTAACCAAACTTATCTCTTTCGCATAAATAATGAAGATCCCAATGATCAATCAAGGGGTCAATTCTTTGAAAGATAGAACTCATTAATCTTTTTCCATTTTTCCCTGTAAAAACTTTTATTTTATTTATGTCAATTTCTGATGGTATACTTTTAGAAGCTCGTGAATCTAGATGGAAAGCTTTAAATGAATTATCTAATTCGAGTACAGAGTCAACGACGTCTATATTTGTGTTTTTTCTGATAAAATCTTTTCCGTCTGTAGTGCCCAATAATAAAAAATAATATGTTTTTGCTTTTGGAAAACTCGATTTGATTAAGGGGATAACATCTTTAGTGTATTTTACCATTTGGTTACCACTACCACAGATATCATCAAGAAATACAAAATTTTCAACTTCTTTTGGACAACTTGAAATTTGGAATTCGCTTATAAAAAGAGGTTTAGGTAAATTATTTTCTTTCCTAAAATCACCCATTAATCGGGCACTACTTTCAGAAGGATTTCCAACACATACGAATCGAGTATTATTTATAATTTTGTCATATTCTCTTTTTATAATTATTTCATCAAGCGTGTTCCCATTGCTCCTTCGAATTGACGCAATATGAGGATACTTAAAGAAATCACGATAAATAGAAATTAGCAATTGTTTAATTTGAAAATCATTAAAATAAATACATTGTGATAATAGGTAAAGTGCATGTATTTTTTCATCCTCTTCGAAGTTATTCAACCAAGCTGTAACTTTTTTGTATGAACCTTTTCCGTCCCAAAGAGTTTCATTTAAACACTTTATTTTTGTATGTAGATTTTGTTCTAAATCCATTTATTCTTTCTTAAGTATTAAAACCCATTCGCATGTAATAATACTTGCTGTCTTGTTTCTCTTAGTCATTAGTCCATATGATTTAATATCATCAACTAATCTGCATATAGTTTTAAGTCCTGCATTTTCAGCTATTTGCCTTAAATATTCTTGTGTTTTAAATTCATGATTACAAACCTGATTATTAGCAGCTATTAATATAAAATGCTTATTTCTCTTTAGAACTCTTGAAGCTTCAATTATAGCTTGTTTCATTTCCAAAAGATAATTTGCAGCGATATGTGCTCTCAAAGGATTTATTTTATAGATTTCATGAAGAAGTATATCTGCCTCCTCAATTCCTGTTATCTTTAAAGTTAAGTAATCTGATTTAGAATAGTTTTCCCTCCCTATGTTTTTTTTATCTAAAACTCTTAGATTATCTTTACTCGAAAGTTCTGTCCACCCAAGATTTAAACTACAAGCTCGAATATATTTTTGAGCACCAGCATATGGTGGTGACGAAATAATTAGATCAACACTCTCGTCTTTTAGATTTAGATTTCTAGCATCTTCTGAAATAATTTTAGTAACGTTTGATTTCAAAATAATTTTTTGTTTATTCTCAAATCTTTTTATATTATCAGATACGATTTCAGTAAACTTTTCAAAAACGTCTAAATTTTCAAGATTTTTTAACTTCAATTTAGACTCATCAAAAAATGGATGTAGATTATTTGTTTCTCTATTAAGTTTTGCTTTTACTGGAACAGAAATCCTTGAATCAGCCAAGCTAACTTTTTTCACACAGTTTGAAAAACATAGAAGAAAAAAATCTCTATAATTTTCATCTGAAATCGTTTTTAAACTTTTTAAAATTCCATGTAATTGTAATTTAATATTAGGTAAGAACCAATAGTCAATATTAATTACATCTGGATATTTTTCATTTTCATCAATAACAACATTCTGTATTTCAACTTTCAAAGATTGCAAAATATTTTTTAAAACTGTAGCGTCATATGTTGAAGTTTTGACCTTAGATATTAATCTAGCTAACGGATTTGCGTCGCACCCAAATGAGTTCTTACCGGCTAAGTTTGCTTCAAGTAATACTGTGCCTGAACCACTAAAAGGATCTAAAACATATTCATTTTCCGTTACGAAAAAATTGTTGTTTAAAAAAAAATATGGAATATGGGGAAGTAATTTTGCAGGATAAATATGTATTGAATGAGTTGCTCTGTCTTGAAACTTAACACCGTCAACCATTTCTTTAAAATTAACTCCTATAGGCTGTTGATCTTTAGAATAAACTTCTAAAAATCTTTCAAAAATTAAATCAAAATTAGTAGTTTTAGTCTTCAACAATTTTTTTTGTAAATGTAACACCATATATTAATAAATAAAAAAAACAAACGAATTTTTATAAATGATTATTAATGAAGGGCATGTAATTCGGTAACATAAAGTAAACAATATAAAGTATTAATATACTACTATAATAGTCCTTGGTGCGGGCCAAAGATGGGAGCTTATTAAAAGACTATCATGCAAAGTGATGGTCCTTTTTTTGTTTATGGAATATCCTGAATTTGTAATACAAGTTTAAAATAAAAAATAGCGGATTGATTTTGTTTGATGAGAAGGGAAATAGTTAAAACCAAAAAAACCTCTTCCGTTAAGAAGAGGTTTTTGTACCCGGAGCCGGAGTCGAACCGGCACGGTTTCCCACAGGTGTTTGAGACCAGCGCGTCTACCAATTCCGCCATCCGGGCTTAGCAGACGAAAAAACAACTAATAAATCAGTTGTTTTAACGCAATAGAATAAGTAATTATGATGTCATAACTGTGCTTATTCCTTTAACACGGTGCAAATGTAAAAAATAAAATTAAAAGTGCTACTAAAAATACTTAAAATTTTCCTTTCAGTGTCCAATAAATTTTCTAAATTTGCACCTCGTTAAAACGAAGCACACACAACTAACTACATCCGAGGCGTATACATCATTTGGCTAAGATAAATAACGTAGCCCAATTGTATGGAAGGTTGAGGAATAAAACAACAAAATTAAATGTCGCACCTAGAACCAGAAGCTAAAATTTTTGCTTGTTCACAAAGTGTTTATCTGGCAGAAAAAATTGCCGAACAATACGGGATTCCGTTAGGTAAAGTAACGATGTCAACGTATAGTGATGGAGAATTTCAGCCATCTTACGAAGAGTCAATCAGGGGATTACGAGTTTTTATCGTGTGTTCTACTTTTCCAACTGCTGATAATTTGATGGAATTGTTACTAATGATTGATGCGGCAAAACGTGCATCAGCAAGACACATTACAGCTGTTATGCCTTATTTTGGTTGGGCAAGACAGGATAGAAAAGACAAACCAAGAGTTCCGATTGGAGCAAAATTAGTAGCTAATTTATTAGATGCTGCCGGAGCGACAAGAGTAATGACAATGGATTTGCACGCAGATCAGATTCAGGGGTTTTTCGAAAAACCGGTAGATCATTTATTTGCATCAACCATCTTTTTACCATATGTAGAAAGTTTAGGATTAGAAAATTTAACCATTGCATCTCCGGATATGGGAGGTTCAAAAAGAGCATATGCTTACTCTAAGTTCTTGGAATCAGATGTAGTAATCTGTTACAAACAAAGAAAAGCAGCCAACGTTATCGACACTATGGAGCTAATTGGTGAAGTAAAAGGACGTAACGTAATATTAGTAGACGACATGATCGATACTGGTGGTACATTAGCAAAAGCGGCCGATTTAATGATCGAAAAAGGAGCATTAAGCGTTCGGGCAATTTGTACACACGCTATTTTATCAGGTGGAGCTTACGAAAAAATTGAAAACTCAAAATTAAGCGAATTAATCGTAACAGATTCTATTCCTTTAAAGAGACATTCAGACAAAATCAGAGTAGTGAGTTGTGCACCTCTCTTTGCCGAAGTTATGCACATGGTGCACCACAACAATTCCATTAGTGGAAAATTTATAATGTAGTCATTGCGACAGATACATTATATAGGAAACAGAATATTTATTAATAACTATATTTTTTTACAATGAAATCGATTACAATTAAAGGATCAGAAAGAGAAAGCGTGGGCAAAGTGTCAACTAAAGCCTTACGTAATGCTGGAGCGGTTCCTTGCGTGTTATACGGAGGAAATCAGGCAGTACATTTCTCAGCGGACGCTGCGGCATTCAAAAACTTGGTTTACACTCCAAACGCTCACACAGTTGTGATCGAACTTGGAAAAGGAAAATCATTCAATGCAATTTTACAGGATATTCAGGTACACCCGGTATCTGATAAAATTTTACACATTGACTTCTTTCAATTATTTGATGACAAAGAAATCACTATGGAAGTTCCTGTAAAAATTGTTGGTACATCTAAAGGTGTTCTTGCAGGAGGTGTTTTACGTTTAAACACTCGTAAATTAAAAGTAAAAGCTTTACCTAAAAATCTTCCTGATTTTGTTGAAGCTGACATTACTCCACTTGAAATGGGTAACAAATTGTACGTTACTAAAGTTGGTGCTCCGGAATACAAAATTATGCACCCGGACAATACAGTTGTGGCTCAGGTAAGAATCTCTCGTGCTGCTATGAAAGCTGCTCAGGAAGCTGCAAAAGCTGCAAAAGCTCCTGCAAAAGGAAAGAAAAAATAATTTTTTCAAATTCTTCAATACCAAAGCATCAATCGAAAGGTTGGTGCTTTTTTTATGTCTTAATTTTCTATTCGGCGAGATTGAAATTTTAAATTTCAGGAGCAGAAACTTCAAGGCTTTTCAAGACGTAACATTCCTGCCATCCGCTATATCTTTTCCCTGCTAAAGAAGCAGGAAAAAGGATACCGCTGCTGTCAGGGCTAGCAAGAATAATTCTTTTTTATAAGTTTCTAAGAAAAAAATCTGCGCTAATCAGTTTAAATCCGCGTCATCCGCGTGCCATTCTTAGCGCACCTTGTGGTTAAGGATAATACAGATTCGATTATCTAATTATCTAATTGACACATTTTCTAATTACCAACATTAACCCTATTTTTGCATCATGATAAAATGGATTACAAAACTGTTTTCATCAACACAAAAAGAAGAGAACACAGACAACATGAAACCGGAGGTTCACGAACACTCAAAAAACAATTTAAAAAGCGTGAGTAAAAAATATTTAATCGTAGGGCTTGGTAATATTGGAGCCGAATACGTAAACACCAGACATAACATCGGATTTAAAGTCCTGGATTTTTTAGCCAGAAAAGAAGGTCTTTCCTTTGAAACCGTAAAACTGGGTGCTTTGGCCGAATATAAATTTAAAGGAAGAACCTTTTTTTTGCTTAAGCCGAACACCTATATGAACCTAAGCGGAAAAGCGGTAAAATACTGGATGGACAAAGAAAATATTCCTTTAGAAAATATTCTGGTCATTACAGATGATTTAAACCTGTCTTTCGGAACCATCCGAATCAAACCAAAAGGCAGCGACGGAGGCCACAACGGATTGAAAAATATTAATTTAGTTTTAAACACACAGCAATATACCCGCTTTAGATTCGGAATCAGTGACCAGTTCAAAAAAGGGCAGCAGGTCGACTATGTTTTAGGAGATTGGGATGAAGAAGAAAAAGCAAAATTACCGGAAAGATTAGAAGTTGCAGCAGAAATTATCAGATCTTTTGGCACTGCAGGATTAGAAAATACAATGACTAGTTTTAACGGGAAGTAACTATTCTACAGGGATTTTAGTGTAAAAACAACAATTAATGATTAACTAAATTCAATTATAACGAAATACTATTTTCTATTCCAAAGTTAAATGTTTAAATTTGGATAAATTAATATAAATCATAAAATCATATATCATGGCTTTTGAATTACCACAATTAACTTATGCATATGATGCATTAGAACCACATATTGATGCACGTACAATGGAAATCCATCACACGAAACATCATAATGCTTACACAACAAATCTAAATGCTGCTATTGCAGGAACGGATTTAGAAGGAAAAACAATCGAAAATATCTTAATCAATTTAGATAAAAAAAATGCTGCTGTTCGTAACAATGGTGGAGGTTTTTACAACCACAATTTATTCTGGACTGTAATGTCTCCAGACGGTGGCGGATTACCTACAGGTGAATTGTTATCAGCAATTGAATCTTCTTTCGGATCTTTCGAAGAGTTTAAAGCGAAATTTGCTAAAGCGGGAGCAACACAATTTGGTTCAGGATGGGCTTGGCTATGTGTACATAAAGGTGGAAAATTAGAAGTTTGCGGAACTCCAAACCAGGATAATCCATTAATGCCGGAAGTAGGCTGTGGCGGAACTCCAATTTTAGGGATGGACGTTTGGGAGCATGCTTACTACTTAAACTACCAAAACAGAAGACCTGATTATATTGAGGCTTTCTTCAGTGTAATTAACTGGACAGAAGTTGCAAGAAGATTTGCTTTAGAAAAATAGTCTTTTCAAATAAATATAAAACCCGATTAGTTCGTTATGAATTAATCGGGTTTTTTCTTTTTACCATTTGCCGTAAAAACTATTTATATCAAAATAATATTTGACCTCTTCGCCTTTTTCATTAGTTAAATTTAGAAGATCATAATGTTTGTTTCCTTCGCTAAGTAATGCCTGACCGTTCATTTTGCAATTAGGACAAAGTTTTCTGACTATTTGATATTCCTCTGAAACACTTTTCACTTTGATTGCGTTTTTTATTGAACTTCCATCTCTGGATGTGTTTTTTTTAGAAGAAGAATTTTCGTTTTCATCAGTATTTGCCGTAATATCTTCGTTACTGGTATGGTTTTCAGTTGTTGCTGTTTTATTAGTGCTTTTAGGTTTCGCACCGGAACAGCTTATCAAAAAAATACTGAAAACACTTAGAATAAAAACTTTTTTTAGATGCTTCATTTTGATTTGGTTATTAATAATTGTATTGACAATATTAAGAATTAATTACTATTGTCAGCTAACTTTTTTCCAATAAAAAAGGCGGAATTTCTTCCACCTTTTTTGCCCCAAATTCACCATAATATTTAACCTACTTAATTTTATGGCAGATCAAATGTATGTTTCTGTATTGTTTTTTTTAAATATTTCTGATTAAAAGCAGAAATATCCGATTAATGACTATATTTTAAAAATTTAAATTTATTCCAATAAAAAAGGTGAAATTTCTTTCACCTTTTTTGCCCCAAATCTACCATAAACTTAACCTACTAATGTTATGGTTCTTCAAAGATATACTAGCATTGCGTTTTTAGCAAAAATATAGGATGAAATGCATAAAAATCCGATGAAATGCATTTTTTAACTTTTTATTTAGTAAGCTCTTGCGTTTTTTCCTTCATAAAAGTTCATAAAGGCTCTATTTACAACCCGATTTCCACCTGGTGTTGGATAGTCACCTGTAAAATACCAATCGCCGAGATTTTTCGGACAGGCAATATGTAAGTCTTCTACTTTTTGGAAGATAATTTTTACTTCAGCGTTGATTTCAGCCGAGCTTAACATCTCGGCAATTCTGTCAGAAATTTCTTCAGGAGTAAATGAATCATAAATTGCTGTTACATAATTTACAACATCGGTATCTACATAATTTTCCTGAGCTTTACATTTAGCATATACTTCGTCTACAATATGATATAAATTTCGTTCCTTAAGTAAATCCAAAGCCGCTCTGAAAGCAACAAGACCTTCTAATTTTGCCATATCAATTCCGTAACAATCCGGATAACGAATTTGTGGTGCCGAAGAAACAATTACGATACGTTTTGGTTTCAAACGATCCATCATTTTAATGATGCTCATTTTTAATGTAGTACCACGAACAATACTGTCATCAATAATAACCAAATTATCAGTTGGTTTTATCACACCGTAAGTGACATCATAAACGTGAGCCACTAAATCGTCACGACTGCTGTCTTCTGTAATAAAGGTTCTAAGTTTTGCATCTTTAATCGCAACTTTCTCAGTACGTATTTTTACTGCCAATAACTCTTGTAAGGTTTCGGCAGTAAGTGTATTTCTGTTTTCCAGGATATAATTGTTCTTTCTCTGATTTAAGAAATCCTGAGCTGCTTCAACTAGACCATAAAACGAAGTTTCAGCTGTATTGGGGATATAAGAGAAAACAGTATTATCTGTATCACTGTCAATTGATTCAAGAACAGCAGGCAAAATTAATTTTCCTAAATCTTTACGCTCCTGATAAATTTCAGCATCACTTCCTCTTGAGAAATAGATTCTTTCAAAAGAACAGGCTTTTTTAACGGTTGGTTCCAGAATCTGGTTCATAGAAACTTTTCCGCTTTTCTTTATAATTAAGGCATTTCCAGGTTCAATTTCCTGAACGCTTTCAAAAGGAACATTAAATACAGTTTGAATAACAGGTCTTTCTGAAGCTACAACAACAACTTCATCATCCTGATAGAAATACGCCGGACGAATACCTGCAGGATCCCTAAAAACAAACGCGTCTCCGTGACCTAATAAACCCGCCATTGCATAACCGCCATCCAAATTCTTTGCTGATCGTGTTAATATTTTTGCCAGATCCAAACGTTCTGCAATTACCGGCGACGCTTCTCTTTTTGAGTAGCCTTCGGCCTTACAATCCTGATACAATTGCATCACTTCTTTATCCAAAAAGTGACCAATTTTTTCCATTACAGTAACGGTATCGGCCATTTCTTTAGGATGCTGTCCTAACTCAACTAAATTTTCGAAAAGCTCCTTAACATTTGTCATGTTAAAGTTACCTGCCAAAATTAAATTACGGTGCATCCAGTTACTTTGACGCAAAAACGGGTGCACACTTTCGATACTGTTTTTCCCGAAAGTTCCGTAACGAACATGTCCTAAAAATAATTCGCCAACATACGGTATCTCAGATTTTATTTTTTGAACATCGTCAGCAATTTCAGGCTGTGCTTTTAATTCTTCACTAATTCGCTCATTGATTTGCTTAAAAACATCCTGAATTGGTTGTGAATGATTAGAGCGAACCCTGCTGATGTAACGTTCTCCTGGCTCAACATCTAATTTGATGCTGGCAAAACCGGCGCCATCCTGACCACGGTTGTGCTGTTTTTCCATCATCAGGTACATTTTTTGTATCCCGTAAAAAGCAGTTCCGTATTTTTCTTTGTAATATTCAAGCGGTTTAAGAAGTCTGACTAAGGCTATACCACATTCGTGTTTTAAAGCGTCGCTCATTTTTTTGTGTATTTGTGTTGTTGTAAGTTGTGCGTATTAACGTAATAAAAAAGCCCCGTTTTACCGAGGCTCGTAAGCATTATAATTCTATGTCAAACTGAGTTAGCGACTTAAATTGCTGTAATCGAATCGCTACTTCTGTTTTGGTTAATGTTTCCATCCTTTCAGTTCCAAATTTCTCCACACAAAATGAAGCTAGATTAGAACCGTAAATTATTGCATTTTTCATATTGCCAAACGAAATGTTTTCGCTTTGCGCAATGAATCCTGAAAATCCACCTGCGAAAGTGTCTCCAGCTCCTGTTGGATCAAAAACATCTTCTAGCGGCAATGCCGGAGCAAAGAATACTTCTCTGTTGTGGAATAAAAGCGCGCCGTGCTCTCCTTTTTTGATCACCACATATTTTGGTCCCATATCCTGGATTTTAGCGGCTGCTTTTACTAATGAATATTCTCCCGAAAGTTGTCTTGCTTCTTCATCATTGATTGTAATAACATCGACACGTTTAATTACATCTAATAATTCTGGTAAAGCACAGTCCATCCAGAAATTCATAGTATCCAAAACTACTAATTTTGGTTTTTTCTCCATTTGGTCTAAAACACTGCTCTGTACTAATGGATGTAAGTTTCCTAACATCACAACATCAGCGTCTTTATAATTTTGAGGAACTTTTGGCTGAAAATCTGCCAAAACGTTTAGTTCGGTAACAAGGGTATCTCTTGAGTTTAAATCATTGTGGTATAAACCGCTCCAGAAAAAGGTTTTTCCGCCTTTTACAATTTCGATACCAGAGATATCAATATTTCTTGAAGTTAAAAGATCTAAATGTTCTTGAGGGAAATCATCGCCAACTACAGAAACGATGGCCGATTGCAAGTTAAAAAAGGATGCTGATAAACCAATGTACGTTGCAGCACCACCTAATATTTTATCTGTTTTTCCGAAAGGAGTTTCAATCGCGTCGAAAGCAACCGTTCCAACAATCAATAATTTATTCATTTTATGAATTTCGAATTAAGGTGCAAAGATACTTTATAAGTTACAATATTGCAACGGTTTGCAATCTCAAAATTTTCATAAAAAAACAATAACAATTTCAGGGTTAAAACTATTGTAAATGAGAGAATTATATTGAAACCTTTTGAAGGATTAAAGTATGTTTTCCGGATTTAAAAAGCAATATTTATTTTCGAAAAATGCTTTGAATGTTTTTGACTAAATAATTGAATAAACAGAATCTAAAATTGATACTTCTTATCAAAATAATTCTTCAGCAATCCAATCTGAATTAAAATCATAAAAGGGACTATTAAAATCGCGTACAGGATATTTTTAGATAACTGAATTCCTGAAAATAGAGTAGAAACTTTATCAGAATATAGGTTAACGATTTTCAAATTAGAAATAGTACTGCCTGAATAAACAGAATATACGGTCAAAGCAATCAAGCAAATGCTAATAAAAATCCAGGTAGATTTTGAGATTAAAGGTTTGTAGGCTTTAATTTTGCTTTTTTCAATAACTAAAACCTGAGACATTATTTTTGAAGTAAAGTCAATTGATGGCGACTCCAAAGTATTTTCGGACATCATTTTATCAATAAGATTTTCTATATTTTTATCGCTCTCGTTCATAATTCGCTACTATTTCTGGTTCTAATTGCTTTTTCAAAATTACGGCTAATTTCTGTCGGCTTCTAAATAATTTTACCTTGACATTATTAGCATTAATATTCATGATCTTTCCAATTTCCTCTAAACTCTGATCTTCGAAATAAAATAAAGTTAGCAGAAAATTCTCTTCGCTCGGCAATAAATTCAAACAATTCTGAATGGTCTGCTTTCGTTCTTTGTCTTCTAGAGCGCTTAAAGCATTGTCCATCGTTTTAATTAAATGTGCCGAAAATTCATCTATCGATATATTAAGCTCTTCTTTTTTGTTTTTCTTCAAACGATCCAAACATGTATTATAAGCAATCTTATAAATCCAGGTTGAAAATTTCGAATCACCTTTAAACTTGCTTAGTGAATTATATATTTTAATAAAAGTGTCCTGAGCAACTTCTTCAGCTTCTTCTCGGTTTTTAACCATTTTCAGAGCCAAAGTAAAAATCATATCCTTATAACGATCCACCAGCACAGCAAACGCATTTGTTTCGCCCTGCATAATTTTATCTATATAATGTTGATCAGGTATTGTACTCATAATTATATAGGACGACAAACGCTTTATTTAGGTTACAATAAATTTAATTTATTTTTTTTGACAAATGCTGTAACCTAAATAAAGTTCATCTCGTCATATGAAGTATCAATCAATTAAAACAAAATATTATGTTAGCAGGAATTTTAGTACCACTTAGTTTTTTTTTAATGATCTTCGGGATTGTTTATCTTATTTATTCAACCAGAAACAGAGAGCGGCTGGCACTTATAGAAAAAGGAGTAGATGCCAGTATATTTATCCAGGGTAAAGAAAAAGGTGTTCCGATTTGGAAAATCTTAGTTGTTAATCTGGCTTTTTTATTAATAGGTTCGGGGATTGGAATTTTTATTGCCTTACTTATTACAACTTACACCTCTTTAGAAGATGGTGCAGTTTATCCTTCAATTATTTTTATAATGGCTGGTGTTGGCTTATTGGTTGGGTTTGGAGCAGCTAAAGATTTAGATAAAGAATAAGATTTTTTAAGTTAGTACCTTTAATCTTTATTTAACGTATCGACACTTGTTGGTACGTTATTTTTTTATTCCATTTTAGAGCCGATGGTTTCATAATATTCATCAATAGAAAGATTCGGCTGCATGGATGCCATAACCGCCAATTGATCACAGCGTTCATTTTGCGGATGATTGTTATGTCCTTTAATCCACTTAAAATCCACTTGATGTTTTCGATAAACAATCAAAAATCTTTTCCATAAATCAGGATTTTTTCTGCCTGCAAATTTTTTTTTCTCCCAGCCCAAAATCCAGTTTTTCAAAACAGAATCCACTACATATTTAGAATCAGAAATAACTAAAATTTTCATGTTTGGTTTTTTTAGTTTTTCTAATCCAACAATTACAGCCAAAAGCTCCATTCGGTTATTGGTAGTAAGTCGAAAACCTTCGTAAAATTCTTTCTTATGTGGTGTTCCCACTAATTCCATCACTACGCCATAACCACCGTTTCCCGGATTTCCTTTTGCAGCGCCGTCTGTATATATATGTACTTCGTGTTGGGTCATTTTAAATTTTTTTCACCATATAAGTGATATAAGTTCATTTAAACTTTGTCTAATTTTGATTTTATTCGTCGTATAAGTATAATAAGATTGTTATAAAAGCGTCTTATATTTCCTTAAATTAAGAGTAAGATTTAGGCATGCATTATATTTACTTATATCACTTATATGGTTTAATTTTTTTTAGTTCGAATTTTCTTTTGTTGAATCTTCTAGTACTGCCTGAATAATTTCGGGAAAATACTTTTGTTCCAGTTCATGAATCTTTTCTGCCACGGTTTCCGGAGTATCCTCCTCTGTCAAGGCTACATTTTTCTGGAAAATAATTCCGCCTTCGTCATAATGTTCATTTACATAATGAATAGAAATTCCGGTTTCTTTTTCTTTATTATTGACTATAGCCCTGTGTATGTGCATTCCGTACATTCCTTTTCCTCCATAACTAGGTAAAAGTGCAGGGTGAATATTAATAATTTTATTTGGATAAAGTTCAATTATGTTTTCTGGGAACTTCAATAAAAATCCAGCCAGAACTATCAGATCCGGGTCGATTTCTTGTATTTTTTGTAATAAATTTCGCTCCAAAAGTTCTGTTTTTGCGAATATTTCGACAGGAATTTGATGATTTTTTGCTCTTTCAATAACTTTTGCATTTGGATTATTTGTAAAGACCGAAACTACCTTTGCAATCTTGGTTTCTTTAAAGTGTTTGATAATATTTTCTGCATTACTTCCTGAACCTGAGGCAAAAACAACAATTTTTTTCATAAATCAAATTATTTTGAGAATGCAAAAAACGGAATAAAAAACCAAAATAAATAGTATTAAAAGACCTTTCTTGAAATTAATTTTATAAATTAGTAACACATTTATTAACTAAATAGTTGTTTTAAAATAAAGTTTTTTATTTTTGCCAACAAATTAAATTCTAAAATTAAAGATTATGTCAGACATTGCATCAAGAGTAAAAGCGATTATCGTAGACAAATTAGGTGTTGACGAAAACGAAGTTGTAACAGAAGCAAGCTTCACTAATGATTTAGGAGCTGACTCATTAGACACTGTTGAGCTTATTATGGAATTCGAAAAAGAATTTGATATTCAAATTCCAGACGATCAAGCAGAAAACATTGCTACTGTTGGTCAAGCTATTTCTTACATCGAGGAAGCTAAAAAATAATAAATATACACCCGATTTCTAAAAATCCCAATTTTTGAAAATCTAAATTCCAAAATTGGAATTTGTTTTTGATTTTGAAGTTTTTAAGAGTTGGGTGTTATTATTTTTTTTAAATTTAAATTTCGATTGAGTTTCAATCAAAAAATATATTTATATTGTAATGCCCATGGCTCTTAAGTAACAATACAGTTAAGAAAGCGTGGGTTTTATTTGTTAAAGACACAAAAGACATATTTATGACATTAAAGCGAGTTGTTGTAACAGGATTAGGCGCTCTTACTCCTATCGGGAATAACATCCAGGAGTATTGGGACGCGCTTATCAATGGAGTTAGCGGTGCAGCCCCAATAACGTATTACGATACAGAGAAACATAAAACCAAGTTCGCCTGTGAAGTAAAAAACTTCAATATTGAGGACTATATGGATCGTAAGGAATCTCGTAGATTAGATAAATTCGCTCAATATGCAGTTGCTGCAAGTGATGAAGCTATTAAAGATGCGGGACTGACAGATGATAATATCGACAAACAAAGAGTTGGAGTTATCTGGGGAGCTGGAATTGGAGGTTTGGAAACTTTTCAGGATGAAGTAATGTACTATGCAAAAGGTGACGGAACTCCAAAATTCAATCCTTTCTTTATTCCTAAAATGATTGCTGATATTGCACCAGCTCATATTTCTATGCGTAATGGCTATATGGGACCTAATTATACGACTGTTTCAGCTTGTGCTTCTTCTGCAAATGCCTTAATTGATGCTTTCAACTACATTCGTTTAGGAATGTGTGATGTTATTGTATCAGGAGGTTCTGAAGCTGCCGTTACTATTGCAGGTATGGGTGGTTTTAGCTCAATGCATGCTTTATCTACAAGAAATGAAAGTCCGGAAACGGCTTCAAGACCTTTTGATGCTACCAGAGATGGTTTCGTTTTAGGTGAAGGTGCCGGAGCATTGGTTCTTGAAGAATATGAACATGCAAAAGCCAGAGGAGCAAAAATTTACTGTGAAATTGGTGGAGGCGGAATGTCATCTGATGCTTACCATTTAACAGCGCCACACCCGGAAGGAATTGGTGTTATTGCAGTAATGAAAAATACATTAAGAGATGCCGGAATGAATCCTGAGGATGTTGATCATATCAACACACACGGAACTTCTACTCCTTTGGGAGATGTAGCCGAATTAAAAGCGATCAGCGCTGTGTTTGGTGATCATGCAAAAAATATCAATATCAATTCAACAAAATCAATGACAGGGCATTTATTAGGTGCAGCTGGTGCTATTGAAGCAATTGCTTCTATTTTAGCTATGCAGCACAGTATTGTTCCTCCAACGATTAATCATACTGTAGTTGATGAAAATATTGATCCGGCTTTAAACCTAACTTTAAACAAACCTCAAAAAAGAGAAGTAAATGTTGCTATGAGTAACACTTTTGGTTTTGGTGGACACAATGCTTGTGTGTTGTTTAAAAAATTAGTTGACTAATTTTGTCTATGAATATTATCAAAAAAATATTTTCAAAATCCCGTTCTCAAGAAGACGGGATTTTTTTTGACACTATTCAGAAAATTCTTGGTTTCCAGCCGATTAACATACAATTTTACAAGAAAGCATTTACACATCGCTCCTCTAATAAATTGGATGAATCGGGAAATCCTATTAATTATGAGAGACTTGAATTTTTAGGAGATGCTATGTTAAGTTCTGTTATTGCAGCACATTTGTTTAATAAGGCACCCAACGGAGATGAAGGATACTTAACTAAAATGCGCTCTAAAATTGTAAGCAGGGAACACCTGAACGAACTAGGTAAAGACTTAAATTTAGTGCGGTTTGTTGAAAGCAAAGTACCTATTCAGCATTTTGGTGAAAATATTCACGGAAATATTTTCGAAGCACTTATAGGTGCCATTTATTTAGATCGTGGATATTCTTTTTGTGAAAAATTTATTCAAAAAAGAGTCATTATACCTTATGTTGATATTGCGCGCCTAGAAGGTAAAGTAATTAGTTATAAAAGTTTGGTTATCGAATGGTGTCAGAAAGAAAAGAAAACTTTTCATTATGATATTTTTGAAGATAACGGAATTGACGGACAACGTTTGTTTGGCGTTAAATTAAGTATAGACGAAAAAATAATAGCAAGAGCTAGAGCAACTTCAAAAAAGAAGGCAGAAGAGAAGGCATCACAACGTGCGTATTTTGCTTTTCAGGAAAAAATGGATAAGAAATAACACGAAAAGTAGTGTAATATTCTGAGCTCTATAACGTTTTCGTTTATAAATTAACAAAAACATGCCGTTATTGACTATTGATGCTACGATAGAAATAGTATATTTACAGCTTGATATTTCATGACATGGCTATTCATAGATTGGATTTAGACGAATTTGACGAAATTGATTATTATTTAATGGCAATCCATACTTCTTTAGAAGATTACAGATTAGCTTATTTTATCAATAAAAAACTTCCGATAAACTTAAGTAAGAGCAAAAACGAGATACATGCTCAGACTAAGGAAGGCGAGACAAATTTTTCCAGATTCTATTATTATGACACCGACAAAGCCCTTTCATGGAATTTGATTCAGAATAAAAATGAAATCATTTCAGTGAGTACGAATGATTTTCAGAATTTGTTTTCCAATGAAAATAGTGAGGTTTCAACAACAATTCATTTACTTCCTGAATTCAAAAAAGTAGATTTTTTCCTGAAGATTGATAATAGTGGTGAGGCTATAAACTTTTCAGAAATACAGCAAAAGCTAAATACAATTGAGAGTATCGCAGCTATTTATGCTGTAGATATCAATAAAATAAAATCAAAAAACAATTTAATTTTTTAAAAAAAATGCTTACAAACAAAAAAACCAAAATTGTAGCCACACTTGGACCTGCATGTGGAACGAAAGAGATCATCAAGGATATGATTGACGCAGGTGTAAATGTATTTAGGGTTAATTTTTCGCATGCTGATTATGAAGGTGTAAAAGAGAAAATAAATATTATTAGAGAACTAAATGAAGAATTTGGTTATACTACAGCAATTCTTGGAGATTTACAAGGACCAAAACTTAGAGTTGGTGTAATGGAAGAAGGAACAGTAGTTAATGATGGTGATTTAATCACTTTTACAACTGCTGAAGATATTTTAGGTACTGCTCAAAAAGTATTCATGAAATATCAAAATTTCCCAAATGATGTTAATCCGGGAGAGCGTATTTTGCTTGATGACGGAAAACTTATTTTTGAAATTATTTCTACAGATAAAAAAACAGAAGTTGTTGCTAAGGTAATTCAGGGTGGAGAATTAAAATCTAAAAAAGGGGTTAATCTTCCAAACACAAAAATTTCATTACCGGCCTTAACTGAAAAAGATATTGCAGATGCTATTTTTGCTATTGAACAAAAAGTAGACTGGATTGCGCTTTCGTTTGTAAAAACACCTCGTGATTTACAAGATTTACAGGAACTAATCGCTAAACATTCGGATGTTAAAATTCCTATCGTTGCTAAAATTGAAATGCCTGAAGCTCTTGAGAACATGGATAAAATTGTAGCATATTGCGATGCTCTGATGGTTGCCCGTGGAGATTTAGGAGTTGAACTTCCTGCACATGAAGTACCATTGGTTCAAAAAGATTTAATTCGCAGAGCTAAAACTGCAAGAATTCCAGTTATTGTGGCAACGCAAATGATGGAAACAATGATTACAAGTTTAACTCCAACAAGAGCTGAAGTAAATGACGTTGCAAATTCTGTAATGGATGGAGCTGATGCCGTAATGTTATCAGGAGAAACGGCTACAGGAAACTATCCGGTACAGGTAATACAAAAAATGACTCAAATTTGTGAGGCTGTTGAGGATTCTTCATTAATTCACGTGCCACAAAATACACCACAAATTAAAACAAAACGTTTTATTACTAAAACAATTTGTCAACAAGCAGCTTTAATGGCTAATACAATTCAGGCAAAAGCAATTTGTACATTGACAAATAGTGGGTATACTGCTTTTCAAATTTCGGCTTGGAGACCATCATCTGCACATATTTTGGTATTTACTTCAAACAGAAGAATCTTAACTCAATTGAATTTATTATGGGGAGTTAAGTCATTCTTCTATGATAATGAAAGTAGTACTGATGATACAGTAACTGATGTAAATAAAATTGCTGTAGAGAAAGGCTATGCTGTAAAAGGAGATTATTTGATTAATCTTGCTGCAATGCCTATTAAAGATAAAGGAATGGTAAATACTATGAGAGTTTCTGAGATAGAATAATCTTTATTAAAAAGAGTTACTATAAAACCACCAAAATTAGTTTTGGTGGTTTTTCTGTATAAAAGAGTTTCTTTTTAAATTGTTCTTTAGTTGTTAAGTATTTGTTTTTTAACATGTTATGATGTCTGGATAAAAATTTAACGAAACACATACTAACAAATTGTATATAATTTGATTGTTTTGTAACAAAATATAAACTGTAACTACTAATTTATTAAATCATTAAATAAAAATTATGAATAGATTTTCTATCAAATCAGTATTTATTGCTTCAGTCTTTTTTGTTGGAGCAACCAGCTGTTTTGCACAAGACATTTTAGTAAATTCACTTAAGCTAAATGCAAGTGATAAAAGCAAAGAAAACTTTAAATTCACTGAAGTAATTAATCTAGGAACTACTTCGGTAAAATTACAAGGTTCATCCGGAACTTGCTGGAGTTATGCTTCAAATTCTTTTTTAGAATCTGAAATGATTCGTTTGGGAAAACAGCCAGTTGAATTATCCCAGATTTTTTCTGCCAGAAACGTATATGTTGAAAAGGGAAAAAATTATGTACGAATGCATGGAGCGGTAACTTTGGGAGATGGCGGATCTTTGCATGATGTAATCAATATGTATAAAAAATACGGAACTGTTCCGAGAGAAGTTTATACAGGATTGAATTATGGAACTGATAAAAATAAATTTGGAGAAATGGCAGCTCTTATTGAAGGAGTTTTGACTGCGGTTGTTAAAAATCCAAACGGTGAATTGACTCCAAGTTGGGAAAAAGCATATGCTGCTGTTATTGATTCTTATCTAGGAAAAGTTCCGGATAATTTTACCTTTAAAGGAAAAAATTACACACCACAAAGTTTTGCCAAAGAGGTAGTAGGAATTAATCCCGATGATTATGTAGAGATGTCATCATTTACAAATGCTCCATATTATCAAAAGACGTTATTGGCTGTACCGGATAACTGGTCATTTGATCAGGTTTATAATGTAAAAGTAAATGATATGACAGATGTTATTGATAATGCTTTGAAGAAAGGGTATACTGTTGCATGGGCTACAGATGTTAGTGAAAAAAGCTTTAGCTGGAAAAATGGTGTTGCCTATGTGTCAACTAAAAAGTTTGATGATATGACAGCTGAAGAGAAAGCAGATATGTTTAACGGACCGAAAGCAGAACCTGAAATTACTCCGGAAATGCGTCAGGCTGCTTTTGATAATTACCAGACTACGGATGATCACGGTATGCACATTATTGGTCTGGTAAAAGATCAAACAGGAAAAGAATATTATATTGTAAAAAATTCATGGGGAGAAACAAATGACTATAAAGGGTTTTTGTTTGTAACCAAAAATTTCGTGAAATATAAAACAACCGCTTTAATGGTTAATAAAGGAGGGATTCCAACAGAGATTGCAAAAAAACTAGGGGTTTAATTATATAATATTCATCATATTCCGGCAAGACTTATAAACATTGTGTTTTGGGGTTGTCGGGATTTTTTGATTTATATATTTAGCAATAAAAGTTAGATTAATAAGTTAATTTGTTTAAAGGAGATCATTTTCTATATTTTTGTAATCCGGATTAAATAATTAAAAATGAGAACATTTGTTATAGGCGACGTTCATGGCGGTTTACTTGCTCTTGAACAAGTGATGAAAAGAGCTGAAGTTACTGAAAAAGACACCTTAATATTTCTTGGCGATTATGTTGATGGCTGGAGTCAGTCGCCACAGGTAATTGATTATTTGATTGCTCTTCAAAGTAAGCAAAACTGTATTTGTATCAGAGGGAATCATGATGAATTGTTATTAGAATGGCTTAAAAATGCAAAAAACAATGAGCTTTGGTATCAACATGGAGGCGAAGCTACAGTTTTGGCTTATGAAAAATTAAATAAGGGAGAAAAGCAGGTACATATAGAGTTTTTAGAATCACTTGAGGATTATCATTTAGATGAAAAAAATCGTTTGTTTGTTCATGCAGGTTTTACGAATTTAAATGGTGTTGGTTATGAATACTTTCCTAAATTATTTTATTGGGACAGAACTTTATGGGAAACAGCACTTTCATTAGACCCAAATATGAAAGAAGGTGACTTGTATTATCCAAAAAGATTTACCTTGTATAAAGAAATCTTTATTGGACATACACCCGTTAGCCGTATTGGAGAAACGGTTCCGGTAAACAAAGCATGTGTTTGGAATATAGATACAGGTGCGGCATTCAAAGGGCCTTTGACAATAATGAATGTGGATACAAAAGAATTTTGGCAAAGTGAACCTTTAAATGAATTGTATTCTGATGAAAGAGGAAGAAATTAGACAGTAAAAGCCTATTTTTGCGCCTTAAATTAATTAATATATTATGAGAAAATTTTTTACATTATTATTGTTAACAGTAATTGGAATTACACAAGCGCAGCAGGCTTTTAAAGGAAAAGGGGATACTAAAGTTAATATAGGTGCCAATTTACAAAATGGAGGTAGTGGAATTCAGGCTTCTATTGATTTTGGTCTTGCTGAAAATTTTTCTTATGGTTTTGTGACTTCTTATTTATTGGGAGTAAATGAGTTTTCAGGTTTTTATAATGAAACAGAATATAATGGTAAAAAACCAGGTTTTGGAGATCGTTTTGATGCGAAATTCAGAATTAATGCTAATTTAGGAACTGTTTTTAATATTGATGAAAAACTAGACCTTTATCCTGGTTTAAGTTTAGGATTAAAAAACTTTGGAGGTCATGTTGGAGGACGCTATTTCTTTACAGAAGGATTTGGTGTCTTTACTGAAATTGGATTTCCAATTGCAAAATACAGCGATGACAATGAATTATTTGATGACTTAAACAATCAGGTTACTTTTAGTCTTGGAGTGTCATTTGATTTATAAAGAAAAAATAAAGAGTAAAAAGATTTTAGAAAAGCGACAATTTGAAAATTCAGATTGTCGCTTTTTTTATTTCTTTTTTTTTATGCTGTTACTTAAAATAAGAATATTCTGTTGTTTGAATTTATTGCTTTTTTTGAATTTATTTTTTGATTCCAAAAAAGATTTGTGCTCAAATAACAAGTGTTTTAAGGCTTTGAGGTTGAATTTAATCTATAACGTTATAGTTGTGCTTTTCTCAACCAAGTGCAATTGTTTTTTAATTATGCTTATATTTTTTATTAATTTTTTTATAATTAAGAAAATTTATTTACTTTAGTGTAATCGATTACATTTTATTGCGTTTTCGATGCGAGTAAACTAAAACTATCAATTACTTTAAAAACCACATTTATGAAAAGAATTTTACTTTACATGGCTTTGCTGTTTGTATCTGGACAAATAGGTGCGCAAACCATCACAAAATCATCAGGATGGCTTGAATCTGCTTTTGTAGAATGGATCCCTGTTGCAGGTGCTGACAGCTATAATGTTTATTATACTGGAGGTGAAGAAACCAATAAAAAAATTGATGAACCGCTAATCCGCAGCTATGGTTCGTATTTTCGTGCAGATGTACCGGGTCTTGCAGCAGGTTCTTACACTATTACTGTAAAACCAGTAACGGCAAGTGTTGAAGGTGCAGGAACAACTACTCCTGGATTAACAGTTTTGGCACATGATCGTTCAGGTTTTGCTTTTAATGGTGGCAGGGTGCCAGGAGGATATAATGCAGATGGTACGCCTAAGACAGATGCAGTGATTTTATACATTACACAAAACACAAAAAACATGGTGGATTTTGATATTGTAACGGGATCAAATGGAACAACAAAGACCAATTATATTGGACTTCAAAATATTTTATATGGAATTAAAAAAGGAAAAGAAACTCGTCCATTTATTATCCGTATGATTGGAAATATTACCGACCCAAGCGTTCTTGAAGGTGGAGATATTGTTATTGAGAATGCAAATAATGCACTAAGCTATCTAACAATTGAAGGTATAGGTAATGATGCTGTTGCAAATGGCTGGGGTATTCGTCTTAAAAAAGCATCAAATATAGAAGTTAGAAATATTGGATTAATGTTAACTGATGCTAATGAAGTAGACAACATCGGTCTTCAGTCGGATAATAATTATGTTTGGGTGCATAACTGTGATTTTTTCTATGGTGGAGCAGGAGGAGATGCAGATCAGGCAAAAGGAGATGGAGCTCTGGATAGTAAACGATCTACTTTTGTTACGTTTTCATATAATCATTTCTGGGATACTGGAAAGTCGAACCTTTTAGGAAATGGCACTTCAGAGCCTGAAGGCTATCTTACTTACCATCACAACTGGTATGATCATTCTGATAGCAGACATCCACGTGTAAGAACTCACACAGTACATGTTTATAATAATTATTATGATGGAAATTCTAAATACGGAGCAGGATCAACTTTAGGTTCGTCTGTATTTATGGAAGCAAATTTTTTCCGCAATTGTAAGTATCCAATGTTAACATCTGAACAAGGGTCAGATAAATTTGGTGGTGCTGAAGGTACTTTTTCCGGAGAGGCTGGAGGTTCAATAAAAGCGTATAATAATTTTATGACTGGACAGGCAAGATATGTAATATATGATGCTGTAAACAATCCAATTGAATTTGATGCAATTGAGGTTACAAATAAATCATTGCCGATCAGTAATGCCATTAAATCAAAACTTGGAGCAAATAGTTATAATAATTTTGATGTTAATCCTGCTGTTATGTATGCTTATTCTCCGGACAGTCCGCAAAATGCGAAAGATAATGTAATGTTGTATTCAGGTCGTATTGAGGGAGGTGACTTAAAGTATACTTTTGACAATGCTGTAGATGACACGTCTTCTGCTTTGAATACGGCATTGATGGCTGCACTTACTTCTTACACAACAAAATTGATAGCTGTTCAGGGTGAAACTGCTGCGCCTGGTAATCAAACTTTAACAGCAACTAGTAAAAATAATAATCAAACAGTTTCTACAGGAGTTGCAATTAGCAATATAGTATTTACTTGGGGTGGAGATGCGACTGATGCAAATATTACAGGGTTGCCAAATGGAATAACTATAGATAAAAATACATCTGCAAAAACAGTAACACTTTCGGGTATTCCAACAGAATCAATGGAATATACGGTTACGACTACGGGAGCAACCGGAACTTCAGCTTCTGATTCGGGAACTATTACAGTATTGCCTCCAAGTAGTCAGGTGCTTACTGTAACCTCTGATAATAACAATCAAACAATCGTAAAAGGTGCAGCTATTGCTCCGATAGTGCTTACATGGAGTGGCGATGCAACAGATGCAGAAATTACTACAGAGCTAGCAGATGGCCTTGAAGTATCAAAAGATGCGAGTGCTAAAACTATTACGATTTCTGGTACGCCAGTTGCAAGTGGATCTTTAGCTTTTACCGTAATTACTTCGGGAGTTATAGGAACTCCGGTTGCGGTTTCTGGAACAATTACAGTAAATGCGGTTTCCTCGGGTAATGAGATACATAATTTTACATCTTCAGGAAAAACGAGTTCATTTTACTCTATAACTGGAAACATGAATAGCACTAATGGTACTGCTAATTATGATGGACAGACCTTAACTGCTAGATTGAAAATGGAATCAGCAACAAAAATAACTTATGTTACAACAGCCGTATCAACACTAAAATTGATCTTTGATGCAGATTTTGTTAAAAAAGTAATAGTTGACAATGTGAGTTATACTGCTGTGGGCGGAATAGTTACTATTTCTTCGTTATCAGCTGGTTCACATGAAATAAAAAAAGGTGATGTAGCAAATTTGTATTACATCAAAACATCCTACTCAACATTAGGTTTAGGACAGAATGTTGAAACTAAAAAATTAATGTTATATCCAAATCCTGTTTCTGACCAATTATACATTTCTTCTGAAGATCAAAAAGTTGAAAATGTTACGATTTACAATTTATCAGGAAATGTGGTTAGAAACATTTCTGACAAAGTTGAATCAGTTGATGTGAGCAATCTGGCTACAGGAAATTATTTAGTAAAAGTAACTACAGATCAAGGTTCTGTTAGTAAAAAGATTATCAAAAAGTAATTTTAAATTATTTCATTGAAAGGCTTCCAATTTTGGAGGCCTTTTTTATTGTTTACATTTTGGAATTTAAATAAGTAAAAGTATTTTTTTGGAATTGAATTCCAGTTTGTTAGTTTTAATAGTGACTTTTTTCTTATAATTTTTCAGCCTTTAACATATTCGAATTATTTGAACAAAAAAAAGTTTATTTGAACTTCATTCTGTTAAAGAACTATTTTACAATCTGTGGGAAGTATAGATAAATAAGGAATTTTAAATATGTGTAATTTATTACATAAAATGCAACAAATTACATTTTACTTATTTAAATGTTATATTTTTTATTTATATATTTTTTTATTACTTAATTAATGAGAATAGTAGAATTTTATTTATTTTTGAGTAATCGATTACATTTTAAGATTTGTAATCGAGAAACAAAAATTACTTTTAACTATCAAATTAACCAAAACCACAAAATGAAAAAAAAGTTACTTTTTTTGACCTTTTTGTTTGTCTCTATGCAAACATGGTCACAGCAAATAAATGAGGCAGCCGGCTGGCTGGAATCGGCTTTTGTAAAATGGCAACCTGTCAGCAATGCTCAAACCTACAATGTTTATTATACAGGGAATGGCTTTACGGATCAGAAGATTGATAATCAATTAATACGAAGTTATGGCTCTTATTACCGTGCAGATATTCCCGGACTAAAAGCAGGAACATATACTGTAAAAATTAAACCAGTCATTTCCGGTGTCGAAGGCACGGGCTCTACTACAAGTACTTTAACCGTTTTAGCTCAGGATCGTAATGGTTTCGCTTTTGATGGCGGACGTGTTCCGGGAGGATATAAAGCCGATGGAACTCCAAAAGACAATGCAGTAATTCTCTACATTACACAGGATACAAAAAACACTATTTCAATGGATATTACAGGAGCCAGTTCAAATCCTTGTGTTGGCTTGCAAAATATCTTATATGCCATTAAAAAAGGAAAAGATACTCGTCCTTTTATCATTCGTTTGTTAGGAAATATTACTGATATGTCAGTTATGGAAGGCGGAGATGTTGTTATCGAAAACTCAAATAATGCATCAAGTTATCTTACCTTAGAAGGAGTTGGTAATGATGCTGTAGCTAATGGCTGGGGAGTGCGTTTAAAATCAGCATCCAATATTGAAATTAGCAATATTGGATTTATGAACTGCAATAGTACAGCAGGAGATAACGTTGGAATGCAGCAAAATAATGATCACGTTTGGGTTCATAACTGCGATATGTTCTACGGCGACGCTGGTAGTGACGCTGATCAAATAAAAGGAGACGGAGCATTAGATAATAAATCATCAACTTATATCACATTATCTTATAATCACTTTTGGGATAGTGGAAAAGCCAGTCTTTTAGGTTTGAGTGAAGGAACAACAACTGGTTTGTATATTACCTACCACCATAACTGGTTCGATCACTCTGATTCTCGTCATCCAAGGGTTCGTTATTATTCTGCACATATTTATAACAATTATTATGATGGAAATTCAAAATACGGAGCAGGATCAACATTAGGTTCTTCTTTATTTTTGGAAGGAAATATTTTCCGCAATTGCAAATATCCTATGCTTACTTCCAAACAAGGAACAGATATTTTTTATGATTCTGAAGGTACTTTTTCTGGAGAAGCAGGAGGAACGATTAAAGCTTTTAATAATACTATGACTGGTCAAACGCGTTATGTTCCTTATAATTCTTCTACTAATCCAATTGAATTTGATGCTATTGAAACGTCAACCAGAGGTGAAATTATTAGCAGTAGTATTAAATCAAAATTGGGCGCGAATAGTTATAACAATTTTGACACTAACGCTGCTTTATATGTTAAGAATCTGGTAATAGATCAGCCAGCGGTAGCACAAACTAAAGTAATGCAATATTCAGGGCGTGTTTCCGGTGGAGATTTAAAATGGACTTTCAATAACACTGTAGATGACGTATCTTCTACAGTAATCACAGCATTAAAATCAGCTCTTACTAATTACACAGGAACATTGGTTTCTGTACAAGGTGAAACAAGCGTAGTAAGCAATCAAACACTTTCTTCAACTACTAATAATAACCAAACTGTTACAAGCGGTACAGCCATTGGTTCAATAGTTTTTACGTGGGGCGGAACTGCAACAGATGCCACTGTAACAGGGTTACCAGCATCAGGAATTACTTTTGTAAAAAATACTACTGCTAAAACCATTACCATTACAGGAACACCAACTGCTACCGTTTCTTATTCAATCAGTACGGTAGGAACAGGCACTGCAGCCACAGGATCAGGAACA
>CBFGNY010000020.1:0-39090 GCA_965650235.1 uncultured Flavobacterium sp.
CGCCGAGCAGGGCAATTTGTGGGAAAGCCGCGTGCAGCTCTTTTTCAATCAACTGATTGATTCGTCTGGCCCCTAAACTTCCTCCCAGAACCAACAATGTTTTTTTATTTGGATCTAGGCCATAAAAAGCAATTGCTTCGTCTCTTTTACTATCAATATCAATCAAATCCTGACGAACCGGATTTCCTGTAAAAACAATTTTTTCTTTTGGAAAAAAGCGTTCCAGATTTTCGTATGCTACACAAATGGCACTCGCTTTTTTGCTTAGCAATTTATTCGTAATTCCAGGAAATGAATTCTGTTCCTGAATCACTGTTGGAATTCCTGCCGAACCTGCCGCCTGCAATAAAGGTCCACTGGCAAAACCACCAGTTCCTATTACTACATTTGGCTTAAATTGCTTTATGATTCGTCTAGACTCTAACAAACTTGTTGCTAATTTTAAGGGAAACATCATATTCTGCAATGTTAACTTTCTTTGTAAACCAGCAATCCAAAGCCCTTTTATTTCGTAACCTGCCTGAGGCACTTTTTGCATTTCCATTTTATCTTTGGCACCTACAAAAAGGAATTCAGCATCAGGGAATTGTAACTTTAACTCATTTGCAATCGCGATCGCAGGATAAATATGTCCTCCTGTTCCGCCACCGCTTAGTATGAATTTATACTTTGTCATATTTTTATAAAGTTTATAGTGCTTAAAACTACTCTCTTTTAAAATTTTATTTATTTAATACTGCATTCATGGGATTTCTGGAATTGTCTTCAATTGAATACATTCCTTCTTCTTCATAAATTTCATCAGCAGGTAAATCTTCTTCTGCCAATTCTTTATCAATCAATCTTTGAAGTGCTTCTTTTCTTCTTTCCTTCTCTTGCTGTTCTTCTGCAATTTCTTCTTCTTTTTTAGTCACACTAATGATAATTCCGAGAGAGAAACAGGTCATCCAGATTGAACTTCCCCCACTACTAATCAGTGGAAGCGTTTGCCCTGTTACCGGTAATAATTCAACAGCAACCGCCATATTTATCATTGCCTGAAATATCATTGGAAAACCAAGTCCGACGACGACTAATTTTCCAAATAACGTATTGGCTTTATGTGAGGCTATAACAAATCGAAACAGCAACAACAGGTATAAAAGTAAAATGGAAACACCTCCAACTAAGCCGTATTCTTCGACAATAATCGCATAAATAAAATCGGAAGATGATTGTGGCAAAAAGTTTTTCTGAACACTTTTACCAGGGCCTAATCCGCCTAATCTTCCTGATGCAATAGCTGTCTTTGCTTTTTCAATCTGATAATCATCTTCGTCAGGTTTGTCTGTTGTAAAGTTCATTATACGGCTTTCCCAGGTTGACACCCTGCTAAAGAATCTTGACTCCGGAAACGCCTTTGCTACTAATAAAAAGAACATCAGCATAGCAATACCGGAACCAATAATAAAGCCAATATATTTTAATGGGTATTTACCAATAAATGTCAGCATCACTACCATGGCAAAAATCAATGCCGTAGTGGAAAAGTTTGCCGGTAAAATAAGTGCCAAAGTGATAAAAACCGGTACCCAAAGTTGTATTAATGAAACCTGAAAAGATTCATTTTCCTGCTTTGTTTTAGACAAATAACGCGCCACAAAAATAAAAAGAACGATGGATGCCAAAGTTGAAGTCTGAAATGTGATTCCAATAAATGGCACCTGAATCCAACGGCTTGCATTTGCTCCGGCGATTACAGTTCCTTTCAGTAATGTATAAAGAAGCAAAAACCAAACGACAGGCAAAGCAATTTTTGAAATAGCCCTGAAATAATGATAGGGTACTTTATGTACCCAGTAAATAATTAGAAAACCAATGCAAATATGCGCCAGATGTTTTACTAAATATCCTAAAGTATTCCCGGTTCCGTGACCAATATATGCCAAATTACTACTTGCACTAAAAACAGGCATAAACGAAAACAGCGCTAATAAAGCCACGAATGACCATATTACTCTGTCTCCTTTTAATTTGTTAACTAACTCCTTCATTGTTTTTAGTTTCAGATTTTTCTTGTTTCAGGTTTCAGGTTTCTCTTAACAAGAAACCTAAAACTTGAAACTTTTTCTACAAGTTATGTACTGCTTGCTTAAACTGCTTTCCTCTGTCTTCGTAGTTTTCGAATAGATCGAAACTAGCGCAGGCTGGAGACAATAAAACGGAATCGCCTTTCTCTGTTAATCTTTGTGCTGTCTTAACGGCATCGCTCATATTATTTACCTCAACCATGATGTCAACTACGTTTCCAAAAGCTTCGATAATTTTACGATTATCAATCCCTAAGCAAATAATTGCTTTTACTTTCTCACGCACTAATGACATTAATTCGTTGTAATCGTTTCCTTTATCAACACCACCTACAATCCAAACTGTTGGAACATTCATGCTGTCTAAAGCAAAAAAAGTAGCGTTTACATTTGTTGCTTTTGAATCGTTGATGTATTGTACATTCTGAATTTTCAATACTTTTTCTAAACGGTGTTCAACACCTTGAAAATTTGATAAACTTTCGCGTATTGTTGCATTTCTTATTTGCATCAATTTTGCTACAGAGCTTGCTGCCATTGCGTTTTTCATGTTATGTTTTCCTTCTAACGCAATGTATTCTGTTTCCATTGTAAACTCTTCCTGGTTAATCTTTATTTCCATTTTGTTGTTATTTATAGAAGCTCCTTCGTCAAAACTTTTCGTCAATGAAAAAGGAATTAATTTTGCTTTTGTTTTATTGTTTTTCAACCATTTTGCACTTGCCTCGTCATCTGCATCATAAATCAAATAATCATTTTCAGTCTGGTTCATTGTGATTCGAAACTTCGAATCGATATAATTCTGATATTTATATTCGTATCTGTCTAAATGATCCGGGCTTATATTGGTAATTATCGCAATGTCAGGCTTGTATTGTAAAATTCCGTCAAGCTGAAAACTACTTAATTCGAGCACGTAGGCATCGTATTTATTTTCGGCTACCTGCCAGGCAAAACTTTTTCCTATGTTCCCTCCTAGACCTACATTCAAACCTGCCGATTTCAATAAATGATGTGTCAGCATTGTTGTTGTAGTTTTACCGTTACTACCCGTTATTCCAATTGTTAAAGCTTCCGTAAAAGGTTTTGCAAATTCAATCTCCGAAATTACTTTAATACCTGCCCCCATAAGTTTTTTTACAATTGGAGATTTTTCCGGAATTCCCGGACTTTTCATGACGATATCGGCATTTAAAATCAGGTCTTCAGTATGTTGTTCCTCTTCCCAATCAATTCCATTAATTACAAGAACTTCTTTGTAACTTTCTTTTATCTTTCCAAAATCCGAGACAAAAACCTCGTAACCTTGTTTCTTTCCGAGAATAGCCGTTCCAACGCCACTTTCTCCTCCTCCTAAAACTACCAATCTCATCTATCTTAATTTTAAGGTAACGATTGATAATATGGCCAACATAATGGCTACAATCCAGAATCGGGTTACAATTTTACTTTCATGATACCCTTTTTTCTGATAATGATGATGCAATGGAGACATCAGAAAAATTCTTCGGCCTTCGCCAAAACGTTTCTTCGTATATTTAAAATAGGCAACCTGAATAATCACTGAAGCACTTTCGGCAAGGAAAATACCGCAGAATAGTACAATCAAAATTTCTTTACGAACGGCAATTGCCAAAACCGCTATAATTCCACCAATGGTTAAACTTCCTGTATCTCCCATAAAAACAGATGCGGGATAAGAATTGTACCAAAGAAAACCAATCAAGGACCCTACAAAAGCCGATATAAAAACTGTCATTTCTCCCGAATTGGGGATATACATAATATTGAGATAATTCGAAAAAATAATATTCCCCGAAACAAACGTAAATATTCCGAGTGCTAGGACGGATATTGCGGAAGTTCCTGCGGCGAGTCCGTCAATTCCATCGGTTAAATTTGCTCCGTTGGAAACTGCTGTGATAATAAAGATAACCACCGGAATAAAAATAAGCCAGGCCCATTTTTCATAACCCTCACCTGTCCATGCTAAAATTTCAGCATAATCAAACTCATTGTTTTTCACAAACGGAATAGTTGTCGCAGTTGATTTTTCTTCAATCGGAGCAGGTACTATTACTGTCGTATTAACAGTATTTGTTTTAAATACATCCACTTTTCCGGTATCGGTTCTAACGGTAACTGAAGGATTAAAATACAAAACCGTACCTACAATAATTCCTAAACCTACCTGACCAATAACTTTAAATTTCCCTTTAAGTCCTTCTTTATCTTTTTTGAATATTTTGATATAATCATCCACAAAACCAATTGTACCCATCCATAGTGTTGTAACAATGAGCAATACGATATAAATATTATGCAGGCGAGCGAATAGCAAAACCGGTATTAAGGTTGCAAGAATGATAATCAGTCCTCCCATTGTTGGAGTACCCGCTTTTTCATTTTGACCAGCAAGCCCTAACTCACGAACAGTTTCTCCAACTTGCTGATTGCGCAAAAAGTTGATAACCCTCTTTCCGTAAATAGTTGACAAAAGCAACGAAAGCAGCAAAGCCAGAGCCGACCTGAAAGTTATGTATTGAAAAACTCCTGTTCCGGGAACATCAAGTGTTTTGTTTAAATATTCAAATAAATAGTATAGCATATATCTTTTATTTTAAATTCCAATTTGAAATTTGCATTTGTTATTTTCCTAGTTGTTCTAAAATTTCTTTGACTGTTTCCATATCATCGAAATGATGACGAACACCGTTTATTTCCTGATACGTTTCATGGCCTTTCCCGGCTATCAAAATAATATCATTAGGCTGAGCCAATTGACAAGCTGTTTTTATAGCCTGTTTTCTATCTGTAATTCTCAGCATTTTTTTAAAATTCTGAGGTTCAACTCCTTCTTCCATTTCGTTCAAAATAACTTCGGGATCTTCGTTTCTTGGATTATCAGAAGTCAAAATAGTCTTATCACTTAAATTTGTGGCAATTTGTGCCATTATTGGTCTTTTCGTTTTATCCCGGTTTCCACCACAGCCAACCACAGTAATCAACTGCTCATTTTTAGTCCTGATGTCATCAATTGTTTTTAAAACATTTTCCAAAGCATCAGGTGTATGTGCATAATCAACAATTGCTGTGATGTTTTCTTTTGAAACGATATACTGAAAACGGCCTGAAACACTCTCTAAATCAGACAACAAACGCAACGCCTCAAGACTATCCATACCTAACTCTATGGCAGTTCCGTAGATAGCCAATATATTGTAAGCATTGAAAGTCCCAATTAACTTTACCCAAACCTCATTATCATTTACTTTTAACAACAATCCTGACAACTGGCTTTCTAAAATCTGTGCCTTAAAATCTGCATACGTTTTTAAGGCATATGTAAATTTTCTGGCAACTGTATTTTGAAGCATTACGCTTCCGTTTTTATCATCAATGTTTGATAAAGCGAAGGCTGTTTTTGGCAATGAATCAAAAAATGCTTTTTTTACATCTCTATATTCTGCAAAAGTTGGATGATAATCCAAATGATCGTGCGAAAGATTCGTGAAAATTCCACCCACAAAATGCAATGCTTCTGTACGTTTTTGGTGAATACCGTGTGAACTCACTTCCATAAAACAATGTGTCACGCCAGCCTCAATCATTTCATTTAAATAATGATTAATTGTGATTGAATCCGGAGTCGTATGCGTTGCTTTATATTCAGTTTCATCGACCATGATTTTTACTGTTGATAGTAAACCAACTTTAAATCCGGCTTTTTGAAACAATTGAAACAATAACGAAGCAATGGTCGTTTTTCCGTTTGTTCCTGTAACGCCAACTAATTTTAATTTTTCAGAAGGATTTCCGAAATAATTAGCTGCCATAAAAGCTAAAGCCGTATTTGTGTCTTTTACTTTTATGTATGTAATTCCCTTTTCAATATTTTCAGGCAACATATCGCAAATAATTGCTGTTGCACCGAGCTGAATTGCTTTATCAATATAATCATGGCCATCAGAAAGTGATCCGCGAATGGCTATAAAAACATCATTTTCTTCAATCTTTCTTGAATCAAAATCAATTTTATGAATAGCAATTTCCGTCGAACCTGTTACAGACTCAATAGCTACTTTATATAATATGTCTTTCAGTATTTTCACGATAATTCTAATACTATAATTGTGTTTTTACTAATGCTCTGTCCAGCTTGCAACGACTGATTTTTTACTTTTCCTACTCCTTTTACTTTTACTTTTAAACCTAAATTCTCCAGTAAGGCAATGGCATCCATTCCCGGCATTCCTTTTAAATCAGGAATTTGATTTGATTTTTTGTTGGCTTCAACTACATAATATTTATCATAACTTGAATCCTGTTTTGGAACCCTGGAATCTAATTTTTTAATTTTATTTGTCGAAGGCGCATCTGTAAATATTTTTTGAGCAATTCTTTTAAAAACCGGCCCTGCAACATCAGCTCCATAGTAATTATTTTTAGCCGTATTTGGTTTATGAACTACTACAATACAGGAATACTTAGGATGATCAGCCGGAAAATACCCAACGAAAGAAGAAGCATAATACATTCCTTCCCTTCCTGCTTTACCATAATTCACCATAGCTGTTCCTGTCTTTCCTGCCATCGAAAATTCTTTCGAATACAATTTAGATCCTGTCCCTTTTTTAACTACATTTTGCAAAACTGCTTTTACCTTTTTAAGCGTTTCTGGCGAACAAACCTTCGGATTAATTACTTCTGTATCGAATTTTTTTATGGTTTTATTCCATTCTTTAATTTCTGAAACAAACTGCGGTTTTACCATTACACCATTATTGGCAACCGAATTATAAAAGGCCAATGTCTGCATTGGAGTAACCGAAACTCCGTAACCAAAAGCCATCCACGGAAGTGAAACTCCTGACCAGTTTTTGTCATCAGGATGAGGAATAATCGCTCTTCCTTCTCCTTTAAAATGCAATCCTAAAGTTCTATTTAAGCCAAAACCTTTAATATGGTCTACAAATTTTGCAGGATCATTTTTATAATTATCATAAACCGCCTGAACCAAAACCGTGTTTGAAGAGAGCTCAAAACCGCGCGCAAGCGAAATTTTTCCATACCCCCCTTTATGCGAATCACGCACTACACGACCATAGTATTTTATTTCTCCGCCTTTACTATCATAAACTGTAGTTGTATCAGCTACCTTATCTTCTAAAATTGCCATTAAACCGACTAGTTTAAAAGTTGAACCCGGCTCATGAGATTCTGCAACAGCATAATTAGTTGTTTCATAATAAGACCCATCTTTTGCTCTTCCTAAATTTGAAATCGCTTTTACGTGACCTGTTTGCGTTTCCATAACCACTACACAACCATGATCTGCTTCATAATCTTCTAATTGTTTTAGTAAAGCATGATGTGCAATATCCTGAATAAAAACATCAATTGTAGAGATTACATCGTAACCATCTACAGGATCAACTTCGTTTAAATCACGAATAGGCTTCCATTGCCCTTTAGCAATTTTTTGCTTTAAAATCTTGCCGTCTTTTCCGTTCAGATAATTTTTGAAAGCCCATTCTATTCCTTTACCTATTTCAACCCCGGTGGCAGGATCAATTCGATCATAGCCAATCGTTCTTTCTGCAATTTTTCCTATCGGATGTTTTCTCACTGTTTCCTGCTCAACAATAATTCCGCCTTTAAAAGCGCCTAAATTAAACAACGGAAACCCTTTAATTCTCACATATTCAGTATAACTCAAATTACGAGCAATCAAATAGTAGCGGTTTTTATTGGCCCTTGCTTTTCTTAATTCATTTTGATAATAGCCGCTTGGCCTTCCAAAAATGACAGACAAAGAATCAGAAAGTGGCTTTACATATTTTTCGAAATTTTCTTCTTTCGCTGCTTTAGAATCAAATCGAATTTCATAATTCGGAATTGATGTTGCCAGTAAACTTCCATCAGCCGAATAAATATTTCCTTTATTGGCCGGAATAACAAAATTTCTTACAGTACGCTGCTTTGCTAATTTTCTATAATAATTACCTTCAACCCATTGAATATTGGTTAATTTAACAACAATAGCAATTGCCATCACAAAGATGAAAACTGCTACGAGGTAAATTCTGTAGGATATATGTTTATCGTCTACTGCCATATTCTTTTAAAGAAACTTTCTTCTTCTTCTTTCTTAATTTCTATTTTTACAGGAGGAACAGTTGATGGATAAATTTGCTTTTCAAGCATTTTGTTAGAAACTGTTGATTCCATTTTTAACTTCATTAATTCTGATCTTCTATCCACAAATTCTGAGCGTAATTCTTTTACTTCATTACTCAGCTTTGCAATTTCAAAAACCTTTTGTTCGTATCGCTGTGTATTAGCAATCATTATTATAGCCAGCAGAATGATAAAAACAATGAAGCGCCAGTTTTTCACTGCATCATCATTAATAAGGAATCTTGCTTTTAATATGCTAAATATGCCGCTTTTCATTTATACCTATATATTATATCTTTTCAGCAATTCTTAATTTTGCACTTCTTGCCCTGTTGTTCATTTTAATTTCAGCTTCATCCGGCACAATCAATTTCCCTATTGTTTTGAACGGTACTGAAAAATTTCCATAAAAATCACGTTCCGGTTCTCCCTCAAACATTCCATTTTTTATAAATCTTTTTACCAGTCTGTCTTCTAAAGAGTGATAGGAGATTACTGAAAATCTTCCACCCGGATTTAGAATTTCTAATGATTGTTCTATAAATTCTTTCAAAACATCCATTTCCTGATTTACTTCAATTCGAATAGCCTGATAAATCTGAGCTAATATTTTATTTCGAACTCTTTCAGGGAGGTGTTTTGCCAAAACTTCTTTCAGTTCATCAGTAGTCCTGATTGGGCTATATTCTCTGGCTTCTATAATCGTTCTTGACAAGACTGGTGCATTTTTCAATTCTCCATATTCCAGAAATACCCTTCTTAAATTTGCATCATCATATTCATTAACCACACGATATGCATTCAGATCATTTTTCTGGCTCATCCTCATATCCAGCCCGGCATCAAAACGTGTTGAAAAACCTCTTTCCGGAACATCAAACTGATGTGATGAAACTCCTAAATCTGCCAAAATTCCGTCTACACTTTTTACTCCGTGAAAACGCAAAAATCTTTTTATAAATCTAAAATTCTCATTAATCAAGGTAAACCTTTCATCCGGCAACGCATTTGTAAGCGCATCTTCATCCTGATCAAAAGCGAATAACTTTCCGTTTGGCCCCAATCGTCTCAAAATTTCTTTTGAATGACCACCACCGCCAAACGTTACATCTACATATATTCCGTCAGGCTTAATATTTAAGCCATCAACTGTAGGATGAAGCAAAACCGGATTATGATATTCCATTGTCGTCGTCATTAATATTTCCCATTACTTCTTCGGCTAAATCTGCAAAATCCATATCTTCGCCACTTATTGATTTTTCATATAAATCCTTATCCCAAATCTCTACAATATTAACCGCTGATGAAAAAACCACATCTTTCGAAATATTTGAAAAAGCAACCAAATCCTTCGGAACCAGTAATCTCCCTAATGCATCAATCTCTACCATCTTAACTCCGGCAGTAAATCTTCGAATGAAATCATTGTTCTTTTTTACAAAACGATTGAGCTTGTTGATTTTTTGCATCATCAAGTCCCACTCTTCCATTGGATATAATTCTAAACACGGCTGAAAAACAGAGCGCTTCAAAACAAATCCGCTTTGAAGAGATGAAGTCAATTGCTTTTTTAAAGGCGCAGGTATCATTAACCTCCCTTTAGCATCGACTTTACACTCGTATGTTCCTACAATTGTGTTCAAAAAAATTCATTAACATGTTATACAGCAAAAATATAAAAAATTTTACCACATTTTACCACAATATACCACTTTGTTAATAAGTTTACCCACTTTCTACCTTTCTATCTTAATTCACATACGATCAATACTTTAACTTATAATTAACGAATTGAAAACATCATTAATTAATCAAAAAAAATGCGCACTATTTTTCTTAAAAAGAAATCATTATGTCAATTAATTAACATTTAAGGGCTTTTCCAAAAAGGTTTGTAAAGCTGATTTTTAATCAATTGTAAAAAGTCAAAAAATTATGTAGTTAAAAAACGATGGCAAAAATTCATTTTTATTTATTAAACCCTATATTTGTCGAAATTGAAATTGGCATTAAATTAAATGGACAAACACTACAAAAAAGAAGGCAAATACAGCTATTTTGAAGCTGGAGAAGGAACTCCTATCGTAATTTTGCACGGATTAATGGGAGGTCTCAGCAACTTTGATGGAGTAGCACAATATTTTCCATCGAAAGGATACAAAGTGGTCATTCCTGATTTGCCAATATATACCCAAAGCATTTTAAAAACGAACGTAAAAAGTTTTGCGAAATACGTTAAGGATTTTATCACTTTTAAAGGTTTTGACAAAGTTATTTTATTAGGAAATTCACTGGGAGGGCATATTGCCCTTTATCACACAAAACTATATCCTGAAAAAGTCATCGGACTTATAATAACCGGAAGCTCTGGACTTTACGAAAGCGCAATGGGAGACAGCTACCCTAGAAGAGGTGATTATGAATACATCAGAAAGAAAGCAGAAGAAGTATTTTACGACCCTAAAATTGCAACTCCTGACCTTATTGATGAAGTTTATGCGACAGCCAATGACCGCATCAAGCTAATTAAAACCCTAACCATTGCAAAGAGTGCCATTCGTCATAATATGGCAAAAGATTTACCAAAAATGACAGTTGAAACCTGTATCATTTGGGGTAAAAACGATACTGTTACGCCTCCAAATGTTGCCGAAGAGTTTGATAAATTATTGCCTAATTCAACTTTGTATTGGATAGACAAATGTGGACACGCTGCTATGATGGAGCATCCTGAAGAATTTAACGAAATCATGGAAGAATGGCTCATTAAAAAGAATTTTTAGCATTTATACTCTTGAATTTAAAGGAGGTTTTAAAAACAAAACACATGAAAATTACAACCGCCGAATTTATCATCAGTAATTCTGAAGTTGCAAAATGTCCTCAGGATTTTTTGCCAGAATATGCTTTTATCGGACGATCAAACGTAGGTAAGTCATCTTTGATCAACATGCTTACCAATCATAAAAATCTGGCCAAAACCTCAGGGAGGCCTGGAAAAACACAGCTAATTAATCATTTTAAGATTAACAACAACTGGTTTTTGGTCGATTTGCCGGGTTATGGGTACGCGAAAGTATCTAAAAAAACAAAGTCGGTTTTCCAGCAATTTATTACGGATTATTTTGAAACAAGAGAACAATTGGTTTGTGCTTTTGTTTTAATTGATATTCGTCATGAAGCCCAAAACATCGACATTGAATTTATGTCATATATGGGTGAAAGCGAAATTCCGTTTTGCATAATTTTTACCAAAGCAGACAAAATAAGCAAGACCAAAATTGACTCGCATATTGCAGCATACAAAAAACAAATGTTTGCCAATAACTGGGAAGAAATGCCACATTATTTTGTTACTTCTGCCACAGAATCAACAGGAAAGGATGATGTTTTAAATTATATTGACGAAGTAAATCAGGAAGTTTTTAAAAATAATAATCAATTTTAGAAAATATATAGTTTAGAAAAAAAGGGATAAAATGTAAAACATTTTATCCCTTTTTTTCTCATTAATCCCCAAAATGTTTTTGTACAGCCAGCACCAAAAACATAAAATCTGTTGAACCACCACCCATAACATACTCTGTTTGCTGCCAAAAATAAGGCCACTTTTTGAGTTCTGGCAGGTTAGGCCTAATAAGTGCGGTGCCAGACGTCACACCTCCGGGAATATAAGACCAATCTGCACGATTCATACCATAAGCTACCAACAATGAATTCGATCCGATACCTGAAGCAAAGGATGCCGTATTGTTACCTGGGTGAGTTCCCAGTATAAAGTTTAAGGCGTTACTATATACTTCATAATTAGCAAACTCCGGCCAGGATTTAGAAAAATAATACTGCTGTACTCCAAATTCCTGCAAAGTCCAGCCTGCTCCCCAAATATTAGGTTTATAAGGAACCCCGTACGGAGAATCTGTAAGTGCATTGTTTTTGGTTTTATTGTACCATTTTTGTGCTTCAGAATTTAATTTACTAAGGAACGGCTTATTTTTAACAAGATGTTTTATCCTACCGACACTCCAACCCAACTTTTCAAAATTTTTCAGCAGATCGGCTTGCATATTGACAATTTGATTTGCGTAAGTTTCCTCATTGGTAGCCAATGCCAATTCAACAAGTAACAATATTTTATTATTCGCTTTTTTTGACTTCGCAAAAGAAGTTTGATAAAGCCCTTTAGCTGTTTCCAAACATTCTTGTGCTAATTCTGGATTTTTGATCTTTAAAACCCGGTAAGAAGCAGCTAAACCGGCAGCCACATACAATTCCCTATCAGGATTATCTTCTGTAAAAACCCATCGATCATCATCTGCCGCACTTGGATTAGCTGTCCATTTACCGTCTGTAACGCCTCCAAAATCACCAAGTAGGACATATTGTTGTAGAGTGTTTGTAATTATTCCTCTATACAAACGCCCCATAGAACGATATCCTCCCAAAACTGACGCAAGACCATGTTCTATTTGCTGCACGGCATCAGATTTACCATCGGGCTGGTGAATTTCCACCACTTTTTTATCATAATCAATACTAGTAGCATCGTAAGATTCAATATTAAATTCTTCCAGCATTAGTGCGAGATTCCAAATTGTGCCAATTTGAGATTCTACCCTTAAGTCATCATCTCCGGCATCATGCCATCCTCCCTGATTTAAATTCGGAACAACTTCATTTGGTTTATATTTTGTAAGTGTCGAAGGACCCTGAACATAACCATCAAAATGATTAATATTTGTCGGCGCCATCTGAGCATCATCTAAATGACAGAAGTTATGCCAGATTCTATACTTTTCATTCACTCTGACGTGGCACATTTGCACAGGCAAAAAATATTCAATGATAGGCTGCCAAACATTTCTGTCATATAATTTTTTACTTATCTGAAAGGGAGATGTTTCATTACCTCTATAACTCAAGGTATACATCCCTTCTTCTTTTACCTCAGAAAAATCTATCTGATAATAGTTATACCTTAAAAAGTGACCCCATTTTTTAGGTTTTATAATTTTAATATTTTTTTTACCAAGCTCATCGTGCTTTATTAAAATTACTTCCGATGGATCAATATCATTAGGATCATTTTCTAAAATAGCGACTTTAGATTGTGCCGGATAATACCCAACCTGTGAAACCTGAACTACGGGCTTGTAGGTCCAATTTGGGATAACATTTGGAGAAACAACAAGATCTATAACTCTTTTTCCTGAATTTTTGGATATCGGGGTACGAACAATAAACCAGCCGTTATTATGATTTATTCGTCCGTCCCACAAGGCAATGTCTTCTAAATTAGACTGAATAGTTACTCTTGACAAATCACTTTCTGGAGCAATTGTAATTTTTTTTCCTTTACATAGGGGAGTTCCTAAATTTTGTCCATCAATTTGTGGGTGAACAGGACCATAAGGAGAATGGGTAAAAATACCGAAATTTCCATCACAGATATACGACTTTCCAAATAAGTCACCAGGAAACAACTCGATATTAAAACCAATTTTCCTTAACCATTTTACATCGACTTCATTTTCTAAATCAACCGTAATTCGGAAATTATTGCCATCTGTAGGTGTTACGTTTACTTTATATTTAAACTTCAAATCCGGATAGTCTATAGGATTAAAACCCACACGATTTTTAGACTCATCCGGGTATGATAAGGATTGAGAAATGGTTTGTGTTGCCGGGTCTATTTTTTTCTCTGCTTCTTTTGGTACCGGAGACCATTGACCAGGTGAAATTTCTAAACGCAGATCGCCATTAGCCATAACACGTTCTCCATGCTGAATCATTGTTACACCTGTTTGGTGGCCATCAGGATATATATCATCGAAGACTGTTACCTCGATTCCGCGAGCCGAAAAATAACCTTTTGGATGAAGTTTTAAATTTTGAGCGTTCATCTTTGTTTGTAGCATCAGTACAACTATTACAAGAAAAAAACCAACTCTATTTTTCATTTACCTATATTTTAAAAAACAATAAGTAAATGTAAATCAAATAATTAACAAATAAAATTTAAGTTTTAAATAAAAATTGTGAATATTTTTTAATTACAGAATCAAATGTTATGAAAGATTACTTTGCAAAAAAATCCCAAACTCCAATATAAGTTGGAATTTGGGATTTTTATAAATTGGGATTTTAATTACCTCGTAAGATCCAGTTTTTCTGCAAAATAATCACAGAAATCTTTCATGGTATCCGCCATTTTTTCATCATCTGTAGCACGTTTAAAAGTATCCGACATTGCAACTAAAGTCTGGTGAAAGAAAATTTTCATTTCATCCACCGGCATATCTTTTGTCCATAAGTCAATTCGCATGCTTTCTTTAGCTTTGCTGTCCCAGATAGAAAGCATAATCGCTTTTGCTTCTTCTGCTTCTACTCCTCCGTCTTTGGCTGTCCATGATAATTTTTCCGGAACACGGTTTTCGTCTAATTCTATATTGAATTTAATTTCTGATTTTATTGTATCTGACATTATTTCTTAGGTTTGTATTTTGATTTTTCGAAAATTTCCTTTGCATTTGTTTTTAATAATTCCGGCAAAGTTACAGTATTATTTTTCATATAAGAACGTACCATTTGCCATCCAATCCAGGCTCCAACCCTTCCTGGTGAATCATTATCTATTTCCAGGTAAAACTTAGAAAACGGGGCCGGCGCAATAAATCGGGTTGTAAGTTTTGGATCGACACTATAGAGCATTTCTTTTTCAATAAAATAACGCCACATGTACGCTTCGTTTTCTTCACACCATTTAATCTGCTCAGGTGTGTAACCTATTTTTTCTGCATCTGTATATTCGGGCAAAAGCAAATCTTTTGCATATAATTGCTTCCCTTCAAAAACCATCTGAGAAACCAGATCTTTATCAGCATAAGCAGGAATATTTCTGTAAGCAAAACTGGATACTACATCCGGCATAATTTGTTTTTCTTCAAAATTTTGTTTCAGATAATTTGGAAACTGGTAGAATTTATGGTCTTTGCCCAAATACAGTTCTAATGCAACTATCACCAGGCTATCTGCATAAATAGCCTTGGCATTATAATCCATCTCTCCAATTACTGTAATGACTTTAGGTGTTTTGGTTTTTGGAAAATAATACTTTACGTGTTGAAAAAGTGAATTAAACTCTTGTCGAACCGGCTCAAAATTGGAATATTTTTTTTGAACTTCAGTATAAACCTCTCTCCAGATTGGTTCCTGCATTTTGCTCAACCAAATATTATCATCAATCCCTGCCGGAAAAAAGAAAGGAAACTGTTTTTTAACTTTTGCCAAATCCTCAGGCTTCGTTTCAAAAAAAACTTTATCAAAACGTTCCACCTTAATATCAACCGGAATTTCTTCAACAGCTTTTTCTACTTTGTTTTTTTGGTTACATGATAAAAAAAACAAGGACAGAACCACTACAAAGCGATATATTTTCATTTTATTTTAGTTAAATTTGTGTTACTTATCTTAAGTAAAATGTGTACTTAAAAAATATTTGTGCAAATATACATCCCTACATCCTAAAACTTGAATTATTATGGCTAAAAAAAGCACTATTCAAACAGAAAAAGTAAATACCCACATTGTAGAGTGGCTGAAAAATTATGCTAATAACGCAAAAGTAAATGGTTTTGTAATTGGAATTTCCGGTGGAGTTGATTCAGCAGTAACCTCTACTTTATGCGCTCAGACCGGTTTAAAAGTTTTATGTGTTGAAATGCCTATTCATCAGGCAGAAAGCCAGATTTCCAGAGGAAGAGAACATATTGAGCAGTTAAAAAAACGCTTTCCTAATGTTTCCAGCATTGTAACTGATTTAACAGCAACGTTTGAATCATTTAAGGCAGCAGTCCCAAAATCTGATGATGAGGCAAAAGTAAATCTTTCCTTAGCAAACACCAGGGCCCGTTTACGAATGACCTCTTTATATTATTTAGCCGGAATTCATGGACTTTTGGTTGCCGGAACAGGTAATAAAGTAGAAGATTTTGGTGTTGGTTTTTACACCAAATATGGAGACGGAGGAGTTGATTTGAGTCCAATTGCCGATTTAATGAAATCTGATGTATATGCTCTTGGAGAATTTTTAACAATTCCAAATTCCATTTTAACAGCAGCCCCTACAGATGGTTTATTTGGTGATAACAGAACAGATGAAGATCAATTAGGCGCAAGTTATGACGAACTTGAATGGGCGATGCTTGCCGCAGAAGCAGGAAATACGGGAGATGATTTAAGTGGAAGGGAAAAAACCGTCTTTGAAATTTATAAACGTTTAAACACCAACAATAAACATAAAATGGAAGCAATCCCGGTTTGTGAAATACCAAAAACGTTAAAATAAATATTTTTAACATTTGACTGCGATTAATTACAGAATTTATTTATTAATTTTACAGCTCCAAAAACAATGAACAATTCTAAAAAGGTAAAATTATGATTAAAGTATGTCTAGCAGACAACCACCCTGTGACTCACTTTGGCGTTAAGTCGTATTTTAAAGACCATGACCAAATTTCAATTGTCGCCAACGTAGGTAATTTTTCAATGGTAAGAGACATTCTTCAAACGAAGGAGATCGACATCCTAATTCTGGATCTGGAATTAGAAGGTCTTTCAAGCATCTTTGAAGTAAAGTCAATCCTGAAAAACTTTCCAAAAACGAAAATTGTAATTTTCAGCGATCTGGCCGAACAAATGTACGCTCCTAACGCAATTAAAGCCGGAGTTTCCGGGTACGTGCACAAAACAGAAAAACTTGAAACATTAGGTGTTTCAATTATCAAGGTACACGAAGGGAAAGTTATTATTAATGAAACTGTACGTAAAAACATGGCACTTATTGCTAAACAAAGCAAAAGTGAACGTTTGTACAGAAAACTTTCTAACCGTGAAATTGAAGTTTTACGTTACTTAAGTGACGGTAAGAAAAACAATGAAATTTCTAAAATTTTAAACCTGAACGAAAAAACAATCAGTACTTACAAATTAAGATTATTAACAAAACTAAATGTTACTAACTTAGTTGACCTGGTTAACAAAGCAAAAACTTTAGAAATTATTTAATGGTATCGTGACATTACTCTTCCGAGTTTTTTCGAAAATGAATTAACCAAACTTGAGTAATCCATTACCATTGACAAAAGCTCTGTATTATCTGAATTATCAGGTTGTATAGAGCTTTTTAATTCTTCAATAATTTTTCCAACCAAAAACCAGCGCATAGACATAATTGTTTCAGTTACATATTGTGCTATAGTTTCGTGTTTTCCTTTTGTGAAAATATTCTGTCCCTCCCAATTGTGCAACGCTAATCTTTCGTCTTCCATTAAAATATCTGTAACCTCCTGAGCAAAATCAGGCTGTAAACGCATTAAATATTGCTCTAAACTGAACTTTTCATTTTGATGATAAAATTCAATTAAATCAGTGAAGATATCCTGAAACAGCTTATTAGAAAGTTCTACCTCATCTTCCTGCAAGCTCAAATAAATCCGATGAAAAACCTTGTACTGTCTCTTTTCAGAAACCATTACAACTTCACCTTCTTCATTATTTTTTAGAAGCACATCTTCAAATTCTTCTGATTTATCACCATAAAGCAATAGAATTTCAATTACTTTTCGTTCTAAACGGTATAAAATATCAACCTTATCAGCTTGTTGCTGTCCCGGATATCCTGACTCTCCTGGATAATAATCCTCAGGCGGACCATTTCTTGGATCTTCCGGATCTCCTCCTGAATAACCTGTATTTGGATTTTGGTTTTTATAAACCTGAAAAGGTTTTTGTTCCTGCTTTTGTTTTTTATTAGCCTCTGAAATATCTTTTTGAATCAACTGCGCCAGCGTACTTACCAAAACCTGCTCTGAAATATCCATTATTCGGGCACATTCCTGAGTATAAACTTCACGCTGGATACGATCTGGGATTTTCGAAATACTAACAACCATATCCCGAATCAAATCGGCTTTTTTTATAGGGTCGTTTTTCGCTTCTTTCATTAAAATTGAAGCTTTGAACTGTATAAAATCTTTGCTGTTTTCTTCTAAATAAGCAACTAAATCATCGTGAGAATTTTTTCGTGCAAAACTGTCCGGATCTTCTCCATCTGGAAAGGCACAAACTCTTACGTTCATACCTTCTTCCAAAATTAAATCGATTCCCCGAATAGAAGCACGAAGTCCTGCTGCATCACCATCAAAAAGCACCGTAATATTTCTTGTAAGGCGATTAACTAATCGAATCTGATCTGGTGTTAAGGCTGTTCCTGAAGATGCCACCACATTCTCAATTCCGGCCTGATGAAACTGAATTACATCAGTATATCCTTCAACTAAATAACAATTATTTTGTTTAGCGATGGATTGTTTGGCCTGAAAAATACCATACAGGACTTTACTTTTGTGGTAAATATCGCTTTCTGGCGAATTTAAGTATTTGGCTGCTTTTTTATCATTCGTTAAAATACGCCCTCCAAATCCCAAAACACGTCCCGACATACTTTCAATCGGGAACATTACACGTCCTTTAAAACGATCAAAAGGACGGTCATCCCTCGGGATTGTCAAGCCAGTACTTTCCAGAAATTCAAGTTTGTAACCTTTACCTAAAGCTTCTTTGGTTAAAGCATCCCATGTCTCAGGAGAATATCCCAAGCTAAACTTTTTGATCGTTTCATTTGTAAAACCTCTTTCTTTAAAATAGGAAAGCCCAATTGCTTTCCCTTCTTCCGAATTTAAAAGGGTTTTATGAAAATAATCCTTTGCGAATTCTGAAACCAGATACATACTTTCACGAACATCTGTTATCGCTTTTTCAGCATCGGTTTGTTCAGTTTCTTCAATTTCAATATTGTATTTTCTGGCTAGATACCGAATGGCTTCCGGATAGGTAAATTGCGAATGCTCCATTAAGAATTTAACCGAATTCCCCCCTTTTCCTGTACTAAAGTCTTTCCAAATTCCTTTTGCAGGCGATACCATAAACGATGGTGAGCGCTCATCTGAGAAAGGACTTAATCCTTTAAAGTTACTTCCGGCACGTTTTAAATTAACAAAATCACCAATAACCTCCTCTACGCGAGCAGTTTCAAAAACAGAATCAATTGTACTTTGTGAAATCAAAACGTAAAATATTTTTTAAAGTTGAAAGCCTGTAAAAATACATAAATCCTTCCTGAGATTTATCGAATCTTTTCATAAAAAAAGCATCTCTCTCGAAATGCTTTTTACTGATTGCTCAAATTCTATTCTTAATTAAAATCGAAACGAAGTCCTAACGAAATATTATTTTCCTTGATTAAATTATCCTGAAACAATGGATTCAGATCATATTTTAAATACAAACTCAATTCTTTGTAACCGATATAAGAGCTCAATCCGTAAATAAAATTATTCACATTATAATCGCCTTTTATTGTGCTTTTATATTTCAAATCATCTTCTTCGAATTTTAAAATCTGTTTTGATTTCACATTTATTCCTGCATATCCTCCAATCCCAAAACGGAAACTTTTATGCGTTTTAAAATACGTTTTTCCGTTACTTTCATGGGGCTTTGTAAAATCAAATTCTAAATGAACAGGTAAAACTAAATATACATTTCTAAATCGCGATTCTTTTAAATTTATCGCATTGGTAACCAAATCTGTCTGTTCTCCATTTACGACAAAACTTCGATTGTCTGTTGGGCGAATATTATTATACATTAATGAAAGACCGTATTTAGCATGCAACAGATTATCGTTTTTCATTAGCCTTGAATTATAGGTAAAACCCCATTCATAAAAATGTGAAGTTATAAAACCATAATTCGAATCCTGAAGTTTCCCATCAGCCATCATATTGTTTAAACCCATCGCAAACACAAATTGCGAAGTAGTTCTTTTTTCTCCATGAATCGAATCTTTGCTGTTTTTTTTATTCCATTTTTCATTATGCCATTGAATAACCAGCTTAGATCTCTTAGTTGAATCCTGTTCTTTTATTTTTCCATCTACTTTTTGCTGCACTAAATCATTAAGTTCATTTTGTGCCAAAGCCACTTTTTCTTCGATAATTATTGCTCTTGCTTCAGCTAATTCTTTTTTACGTTTGTCAGCCTGCTCTTTGGATATTTTTCCCTCAGATAATTGAACGTTTACGGCTTCAACTTCTTCTTTTAGAGTTTCTTTTTCTTCTTTCGTAATCTTCTCTATTTTATTCGCAATTTGTTTGGCCCTTGACTCAAAAGTTTCCTGGCCCAGCACTTTACTGACAAACAAAAAGATTAGAATGACGAGATAAATGGTGAAATTTTTCATGATTGATTGTTTAAATTGATTAATGATTGATGATTTTTTAATAGTTGATTGATGGTCGTTTTTGATTGTTAATTATAGAAATTCATTATTAATATTGAATTTTGACATTGACATTGATACTTGATATTGCAAATTATTCTTGCTGATTTCGATTCGCTACAGCCACTTTTACGGTTTGATAATTTTTATTCACTTTCGTAATTACTTTTTCTCTAAACGAAAGTTCCAGTTCGCCATCGACCTGATTCAATAAATCATTAGCATTAACTCGTACTTTTGATTTTGGCTTAGCCGAATTATCCACTACAACGGTTTTCTCCGCCGAGTTCAGCAATTGATCTACAGTTTCATTTTTTGAAGTTTCTACAACTGAAGTTTGATTATTGATTGATTGTTTTTCCTGATTGTTTTTGATGATGATTGAAGACTCCGCTATTTGACTGTTTTCATTTTTAATGGTTTTATTAGGTTTTGGATTTAGTTTTATTTCTTTTTTATTTAAATTTTGAATTGATTCTTTTTCTGAACTTACAACTTCTGTTTTAACTGGATCTACCACGTTTAAAGTTGGTTTTTCGACAGAATCTTTCTTTATGCTTTCCTCAATCACAATAGTATTCTTTGGAGTTTCGACTGTATTTTTCTTTTGATTAAAGAAGAAAGTCCCAACCAATAAAAATCCAACAATACTCGCAGCAATGTAAAGCCATCTATTTTTCTTTTTCGGTTCTTTCTTTTCGGCAATACTCAACATGGCATCCAATCGATCCCATGCTTTATCACTTGGTTCAATTGTGCGTTGGTTTAATTTTTCACGGAAATCCTTTTCAAAATTATTCGGTTCCATTATCTTGTTTTTTTAAAGTATTAATTTGTGTTTGCAGCAGTTTTCTGGCGTGCGATAATTGCGATTTTGATGTTCCTTCATTTATTCCTAGCATCTTTGCAATTTCATTGTGTTTATAACCTTCAATAGCGTATAAATTAAAAACCATTTTGTAGCCATCAGGCAAAGCATCAATCAAAAACTGAATCTGATCTATAGAAAACTGACTATCAATGGCATTGAAACTTTCTTCGACATAAATTTCGTCTTCAGAAAACTTCACTTTTTTCTGAACTCTTAAATACGAAATGCATTCATTAACCATGATTCGGCGAATCCAGCCTTCAAAACTTCCTTTGTTTTCAAACTTATTTAAGTTGGTAAACACCTTCATAAAAGCTGTGATCATTACATCTTCTGCCAGCTGAATGTCCTTAATATATTGTCGACAAACACTCAGCATTTTTGAAGAAAACCGACTATAAATCTGTTGCTGGGCTTGCCGATTATTTTCGACAGCCAACTTTATAATTTCGGTTTCTTCCTGATGTAAATGAATAATTTTCATTTATAAGCTTTTGGTTTTGGTTTACTAACAGACTTCTATTAGCATAGACGATTGTAGATTTGAAATGGTTGCATGGGGTTGTAATAATTTGAAAAAATAAATTCCAAATTTCAAACTAAGACATAAAAACAACTGATTTACAACAAGTAAAACAATTATCTAATTTTCTAATTGACAAATTATCTAATTATTTTTTTCTCTCAATTACATAGTTCACCATCAAAATAAGGGAATCTTTGAACTCAGAATCAGGGTAATTCTGTAATAGTGAAAGTGCTTCCTGCTGAAACTCTACCATTTTGTTTTCGGCGTAAGCCAAGCCATTATTATCTTTTACAAAAGCAATAACTTCTTTTACGCGTTTTTTGTCTTTGTTGTGGTTTTTGATGGAGTTTATCAGCCACTTTTTTTCTTGTGGAGTACAAGTATTTAAAACATGAATTAAAGGCAAAGTCATTTTTTGCTCTTTAATATCGATTCCGGTTGGTTTACCGATGGCTTCTTCGCTGTAATCGAATAAGTCGTCTTTAATTTGAAAAGCCATTCCGATAAGCTCACCGAATTTACGCATATTCTCAACCTGAATATCATCTTCAATTACTGATTTTGCGCCAAGTGCACAACAAGCGGCAATAAGTGTAGCCGTTTTTTTTCGGATAATTTCGTAATAAATATCTTCAGTGATATCGAGTCTTCGGGCTTTTTCTATCTGAAGTAATTCTCCTTCGCTCATTTCACGAACAGCGACAGAAATAATTCGGAGTAAATCAAAATCACCATGATCTATCGAAAGCAATAATCCTTTTGAAAGTAAATAATCACCAACCAAAACGGCAATTTTATTTTTCCAAAGTGCATTGATAGAGAAAAATCCACGGCGGCGATTACTATCATCAACCACGTCATCATGAACCAATGTTGCCGTATGAATCAGCTCTATTACTGAAGCACCACGATATGTTCTTTCGTTTACAGTTCCTTTAGAAACCATCTTTGCTGTTAAAAAAACAAACATCGGACGCATTTGTTTTCCTTTGCGGTTTACAATGTAATACGTAATACGATTGAGTAGTGCAACCTTTGAAGTCATTGATTCATAGAACTTTTTTTCAAAAAGTTCCATTTCATTAAAAATAGGCTGTTTTATTTGAGAAGTAATATTCATTTCGATTTCAAATATACTATTTTAAATAAAAAAACGTTGTTTATTTTGGGTTAGTATATCAACATTTTGTGCATTAATTCAAAAAACGCTAAAAAAATACAATTCCAACTTAGTTTGATTTCACAACTCTTTTCTAAGTGTATTGTTATCTAAAAAAACCATTTGATTTAAAATATCTATAGCTAAAACGGTACAAATAAAATTGTTGATTTTGAAAATGGAAAGTTCTAACAGTTAAAAACATATCTTAACCGGAGAAACAGAGTTGAAAAATACCCTTTTTTGCCCAAAAGGAAAAGCATTAAAAACAAATACGAATCTTGTTTTTAATGCTTTTATTTTATAGCTAAAAAAACATTTAACCTTCTTTATTCGCTAATTGTCCACAAGCGGCATCAATATCTTTTCCGCGGCTGCGACGAACTTTTACTACTACTCCAATATTTTCCAACGCTTTTATGTAAGCCAGAATAGATTCTTCTGAAGCTTGTTGAAACTCACCATCATCAATTGGGTTATATTCAATTAAATTCACTTTGCAAGGCACATATTTACAAAACTTAACCAAGGCATCAATAGAAGCTTTATCATCGTTGATTCCTTTCCAAACCACATATTCGTAAGAGATTTTGTTTTTGGTTTTTCTATACCAATATTCCAAAGATTCTCTTAATTCTGCCAAAGGAAAGTTCTTACTGAATGGCATGATGCGGGCCCGAATTTCATCAATTGCAGAGTGTAAAGAAACAGCCAATTTGAATTTTACATCATCATCGGCCATTTTTTTAATCATTTTAGGAATCCCCGAAGTCGAAACCATAATTCGTTTTGGTGACATTCCTAAACCTTCCGGCGAAGTAATCATATCGATGGCTTTGATTACATTATTATAATTCATCAAAGGTTCTCCCATTCCCATAAAAACGATATTCGAAAGCGGATGATTATGGTACAAACGACTTTCTTTATCGATTGCAATCACCTGATCATAGATTTCTCCAGGCTCCAGGTTTCGCATCCGCTTTAACCTTGAAGTTGCACAAAAATTACAATCTAAGCTGCAGCCTACCTGACTTGAAACACAAGCTGTAGTTCTTGTATCAGTAGGAATCAAAACAGATTCTACAACCAAACCATCATGAAGCCGTACGGCATTTTTAACAGTGCCGTCACAACTGCGCTGCATGGTATCGACTTTAATATGATTGATTACAAAATTATTTTCCAACATAGCCCTTGTAGGTTTTGCTACATTGGTCATATCATCAAAACTGTGCGCTCCCTTGCTCCATAGCCATTCATAAACCTGATTACCACGAAAAGCTTTGTCGTTATTCGCGACAAAAAACTCACGTAGTTGGTCTTTTGATAAGGCTCTTATGTCTTTTTTCTCAATTTGCATGGTGCAAAGTTACTAAGTATTTATGGAAACCTTTTAATTCTAAAAAAACTTTATGTTTATCTTTAAATATCATAAAATTTGGCACGAGTATTGTCTTGCTCTCAACAGAAAAATAATCTTACAAGCAGCGCTTAATTTTAAAATTTGTACTTTTATTTTTTCACCTTTATAACCTTTATATTATCAACATTTAAAAATTAAATCAATCATGAAAAAACAAATTTTGAGCTTAGCTGTTATAGCTTTATTAACTTTTGCCGTACAATCTTGTGGAGACAAAAAAGAGGAAACGAAAGCTGAGGACGAATTAACACTTGGAAACAAGGTTGATTCCCTGACAACAGATATTCAACAAGTAAGAGACAGCGCTGTAATCAAAGCTGAGAATGCTGCTGCTAAAGCAAAAGAAGCCTCTCAAAATACGATTCAGGAAGTAAAAGATGCTACTAAAAAAACAGCTGATGAAGTAAAAGAAGCTTCTAAAAAAACGGCAGATAAAGCTGCTGCTGCTGCTAAAGCTGCTAAAGACGGTACTGTACAAACAGCAAAAGATGTTAATGAAGCATTGAAAAAATAAATCTATTTGAATTTTAATTAAACCATTCACAATTGTGAGTGGTTTTTTTATGCAATAAAGTAAGCTATTATTTTTTGTATTTTTACAATTAAAATTTAGAAGACAACTAACATGCATTTTATTTCACAAGACTTAGAAGATTATATTGAACAACATTCTGAAAACGAACCGGAATTATTAGCGAAACTAAACAAGGAAACGTACCAGAAAATCCTTTTGCCAAGAATGTTAAGCGGACATTTTCAAGGCCGTGTTTTAAGCATGTTGTCTAAATTGATTCGCCCGGTAAATATTTTGGAAATTGGTACTTATACCGGTTATGCAGCTTTGTGCCTGTGCGAAGGAATGCAGGAGAATGGACAACTACATACGATTGATATTAAAGAAGAATTGGTTGATTTTCAGCGTAAATATTTTGATGCATCGCCTTGGGGAAATCAGATTTTTCAGCATTTAGGAGAAGCAATAACTATTATTCCGAGTCTGGATGTTAAGTTTGATTTAGTTTTTATTGATGCTGATAAAGAAAACTACCTGAATTATTGGGAAATGATTGTTCCGAAAATGAATAAAGGCGGAATCATTTTGTCTGATAATGTTTTGTGGAGCGGTAAAATTTTGGAACCGGTTCACCCGAATGATGTTAGTACGAAAGTACTTTTAGAATATAATTTACTTTTGAAAAATGATCCGAGGGTTGAAACGGTTTTATTGCCTATTCGTGATGGTCTGACGGTTAGCAGGGTTTTATAGAGATGAAAACATTAATTGCCTCCTGCTTTAGTTGGAGCAATATAATTTACTCAGAAAAAAGCTTTAGCTAAATCATTTTTCTTTTCGGCTAAAGCCTTTTATTTTCAACTTCTGGTTACCTCCAGCTAAAGCAGGAGGCAATTCAAAAATTAAAATCAATGAAACAAAATGACGAAATAAGTACTGAAGGCTTTACAATTATAAATAATGTTTATACAAATGATGAAATTGAAAAGCTGATTTCATTAATTGAAAACATTACGGAAAACAAGACAGAAACTGCGACTTTTAGGAAATCTCAGGATTTATTTGCCATTAGGCAATTTCACAAGGAAATCCCTGAAACCTTATCTTTCATTTTCAATAAGAAGTTACTGGAGATGATAGAATCAACTTTTGGGAAAGGGTATTTCATTACCAAATCAATTTACTTTGACAAACCTGAAAAATCAAATTGGTTTGTGGCCTATCATCAGGATTTGACTATTTCGGTTGACAAAAAAATAGAAATCGAAGATTTTGAAAACTGGACGACAAAACAAAATCAGTTTGCTGTTCAGCCTCCAACGGCAATTTTGGAAAAGAATTTCACCATTAGGATTCATCTTGATAAAACCACAAAAGAAAATGGTGCTTTGAAAGTGATCAACAATTCACACTCAAAAGGAATTTTAAGGGTTGAAAATCTGGAAACAGAAAAAGAAACAATTTGTGAAGTTGAAAAAGGCGGTATCATGATTATGAAACCTTTATTGCTTCATGCTTCAAACAAAACTATAAATAACGAAAGACGTAGAGTTATTCATATTGAGTTTAGCAATCAGGAACTTCCTTATGGATTGGAATGGAGTGAAAAAACTATTCCTCAAAATTAAATTTCATTTGAAAACAACTTCCCTAGCTAGCCCAGACAGAAGCGACATCCTTTTGTGGCGGGGTTCGCCACAAAAGATACAGCGGATGGCTGGAAACAGCTCCTCAAAATTATTCCGGAAAATATTTTGGCTTTAATTTTTGATAGATTTTAAAAGTTACAAAACCGAAAATTGCCCCGAAGAAATAACCGGCAAGAATATCTCCCGGATAGTGCAAACCTAAATAAATACGGCTATAAGCGAAGATTAGCGGCCATAAAAACAAGAATCCTATATACTTGAGGCGGCTTTTTAAAACAAGGAATAAAAAAGTAGCAACTGCCATTGTATTAGCAGCATGACCTGAGAAAAAACTAAATGATTTTCGGACCTGAACAATCCTGATAAACGAATTGATTTCTGGATTATTACATGGACGTAAACGTTCGAAAGTGTGTTTAACAAAATTAGTTGTCTGATCTGTAAAAGCTACTAAAACCGCAATAAACAGAATCACGAACAAGGTTTGCTTACCTCCTATTGTTTTGTAAAGCAAAAAGAAAAACAACAGAAAGACTGGTGTCCAGTTGAGCTGACTAGTAATTATAAGCCAGAATTTATCAAATGTTTCAGAACCTAAACTATTTAGATACACAAATAGGTTCGTATCTAATTCTTGTATTTTTTCAAGCATATTATCTTTGGCGTTTTACTGGTCCTGATATTGACTCTATGTCTTCTTTTAATTTTTCGATTTCTGAAGTATCGCCTAATAAATTATGATTGTCGCCTAATATATTTGATTTAGCATCATTAATTTGAGCGTTAATATTTCCTGTTATATCTGTAAGTGATTTTGTGTCAAGACCATTTGCCTCGGCTCCTTTTTGAATTTCGCTTTTAATATCGTTGGTTGCATTTTTTAGCTGCGCCATTGCTTTACCCATTGTACGGGCAATTTCGGGCACTTTGTCTGAACCAAAAAGCATTAGTACTATAAACAGTATGAAAACTAATTCTCCTCCTCCTATACCAAACATATCTTTTATTTTTGTTGCCACAAAGATATTAAATTTTGTAGCGACGTGTTTTAAAATTTACTTAAAAAAAAAGACTCTTTTCAGAGTCTTTCCAATTTTATATTTAGTCAAATTTTGACTTTTGTTCTACTTTTGGCCACGAGTTGTTGGTTACATCAATATCAGCAGTCAATAATTTTGGGTCTATCTGAATACTCCTGATTGGTTTTTCAGTAGCGTATACCTTTTTTGCTGTATCATTTTTTTTTCTCCAGATTTGTGCCGGATACTTATAATTATCTTTTGAACCGTCTTCGAAAGTGATTTCAACAAGAATTGGCATAATCATTCCGCCGGGCTTATTAAATTCAACTTCATAAAAATATTTAGGCGATTTGATGCTTGCTTTTTCTTCAGCAGTAAAAGTTTGGTTAACATAGTCTGACAAGGGTTTAAAATCCTGTACTTTTAATTCTTTTTTCTTAGAATTGTTTACCTCAGAGTTGTCGCCTGCAACTAAATAGACGAATGGCCCTTTTTCCAAACCAAAACGCCCTTTTCTAACTTTGACATTTTTGATATCACTAGTTGGGGTTTCAGAAACATAATATTGTTTTACTTTTTTGATTCCGATATCTACAAAATCAGTTGAATAAAACCATCCTCTCCAAAACCAGTCTAAATCTACTGCAGAAGCATCTTCCATCGTTCTGAAGAAATCTTCGGGAGTTGGGTGTTTGAACTTCCATCTGTTTGCATAGGTTTTAAAAGCATAATCAAACAATTCTCTTCCCATTACTACCTCTCTTAAAATATTAAGTCCGGTAGCCGGTTTTCCGTAAGCGTTATTTCCAAATTGATGAATGGTTTCAGAATTAGACATAATAGGCTCCAGAAACTTTTGATCTCCACTCATATAAGGAACTATATTTTTTGCAGGTCCGCGTCTTGAAGGGAAATTTGGGTCTAGTTCCTGCTCTGCCAAATACTCCAAAAACGAATTTAAACCTTCGTCCATCCACGTCCATTGACGCTCATCTGAGTTGACAATCATTGGAAAAAAAGTGTGGCCCACTTCATGAATTACAACACCAATCATTCCGTTTTTAACTTCTTTACTCGTTACTCCGTTTTCATCAGGGCGTCCAAAATTCCAGCAAATCATTGGATATTCCATTCCCTGATCTTCAGCTGAAACTGAAACTGCTTTTGGATATGGATAATCAAATGTGTGTGAAGAATAGCTTTTTAAAGTATGTGCTACTGTCATCGTCGAAGTTTCACCCCAAAGCGGATTTGCTTCTTTTGGATAAACTGATTCTGCCATAACAATTTTACCGCCTAATTTTACTGCCATTGCATCATAAATGAATTTTCTAGAAGAAGCAATACCGAAATCACGTACATTTTTAGCACTAAATTTCCATGTTTTTTTCTTTTCTGAGAAACCCTTTTCAGCTGCTTCGGCTTCGGCTTGTGTAACAATTACTACCGGTTTATCAAATGATTTTTGAGCCTGCTCATAACGTTTTACCTGTTCTGCAGTAAAGACTTCGCTCCTGTTTGTTAATTCGCCTGTTGCATTTATAACATGATCTGCCGGAACGGTAATATTTACATCAAAATTCCCGAAAGGCAGCGCAAATTCTCCGCTTCCCCAGAACTGCATATTCTGCCAGCCTTCAACATCGTTGTAAACCGCCATCCTTGGGTAGAATTGGGCAATTACATATAATTTATTTCCGTCTTTCTGAAAAAATTCATAACCTGAACGACCACCTTCTTTTTGATAGTTATTGATATTATACCACCATTTTATAGCGAATACGATTTTTTCTCCGGGCTTTAAAGGTGTTTCCAGATTTATACGCATCATGGTTTCGTTAATCGTATAGGCCATCGGTTTTCCTTTAGCATCTTTTACGTATTCGATATTAAATCCACGTTCTAAATCTTTCTTCAAATATTTATTGGAAAAACCGTCCAAAGGCAATACCTGATTAATTTTTTCAGCTTCTGCCAAAGTAGATTGCGTATTGGCTTTTGCCTGATTTTGATCCAATTGAATCCATAAATACTCTAAACTGTCAGGTGAATTATTTGAATAGGTAATGGTTTCAGACCCGCTTAGTTTTGAATTTTTATCATCTAATTCAATATCAATCTTATAATCTGCCTGTTGTTGATAATATGCCGGACCCGGGGCTCCTGATGCTGTACGGAACATATTAGGCGTAGCCATTAAATCATACATCTGGCTAAACTTGTTCGTATCATACTTTCCTTGTTGTTTTGGGGCAACAGTCGTATTTTTCTCCTGAGCTATGAGTATAGCTGGAAAAAGCAATAGTAATGAAAGTCTTTTCATAAATATTTTTGGAATTTTTTGATGCTGTGAAAATAGTAATTAAAATAATAATTCAATAAGTATATTAATACTTTAACACTTCTTTCCTTGAAGATTCTGTAAAGAGAACACTTCTTTTAGTACCAAATGCTGTTATATGTGTAATATTTTGCTGTTCAGCATTCCAATCAACTAAAACAGTGTTTAAGATTTCTAATGTTTTGAATTTTTCTACAGCTGTGATTCTGGAATAACAGACCAAAACATCATCGGCTTCGAGTTCTTTCGATAAAAAAACAATGGTTTTTAGCTGACCATTAATCTTTATACTGAAATTTTCAGAAAGGTACTTTTTTAATAAATCAATATCTGCCGGAGTCTCTTTGTCTGTTCCTATAAATGTCTTTTTATTATACTTTTTTTCGATTCCCTTATTAAGATCGTCTACAAATATTCTGGAGGTAATTTGAATCATTTTTTTTTCAGCAGCATAGTTCACCTGAAAAACCCCCATGTAGAATTTATGAAATGCAAAAGATGACAGGGCTAAAAATAATATTCCGATGAAGGAATAAATCACATATTTTTTCATTTTTTATTTAACTCCACTTTTTTAAAGTCTTTATTCTTATTGACCATAAAGTCCATCAATTCAAACTTCTGATCTGTTGCAAGATGTCTTTTTGACTCGGCATCGTTAGAACAATACATCAGGAATAAATCTATCTCATCTTCTTTTAGTCCTAAAGTTTTAGTGTAAAAATCTGTTGTAAAATTATCTTTAGCGTACTCCACAAAAGCAATGTCGCTTATAGCTTCTTCTTCAATATTTTCGTCTTTTCGGAATAACTTTTTAACATCTTTAAATATCCTTACAAAATCAGTTCCGTATTTTATGGTCTGATCAGAGTACATGGCTGTATTTGTAGGAGAAGATAATTTATCATCTTCAAGCTGCATATCTACAATCCCCTGGGAGCCTCCCTGTAATGATTTTACTTTTAATTCTTTATGTACTAAAACTTCTTTCAGTTCGATATTAACTAAATCCAAACGCACTGTGAAAAGTACCTCTGCACAGTCTTTTTCTGTCAGCACTACTTTTTTAGACTGAAAAGCCAAACCCGTAAAAAGCAAAGTATCTTTAGGCCTTGCCATAATATCAAATAATCCGTTTGGACCAATAAAAGTTCTAATATTTGCATTTATATTCATCACATTTCCTGTCTCTATCGGAAGAGAACTATTAACCACCTGACCATGTAATGATTTTCTCGAATTAGTCTGCCCCAATGCAAATTGACAAAACAAACACAATGCAAATATTCCTAATTTATTTTTCATGCTCTATAATTTTTAGATATTCCTGTGCCAAACCAGTTATTAAAAACATACTCATAGTTTTGTTCTTAGTATTCAAAGATACAGCAAATTCAGGACTATCCACACAATAAAGCTGAAATCCTTTTATATATTCTGCCGGAATTTTGAGGCGATCTGTATAATATGCTTCTTCAAAAAGGTATTCTAATTTTCTAAAAAGTCCTTCTTTTTGCTCCACTTTCACTTCCTTTTTCAGCATCGAAGTTCTTCCCGAAATAGCATTTAGCATTTTATCAACAGAAGTTGATGTTGCCGTATAAACTTTTCTTTCAGCTGGAGTATATTTTTTTTGTCCTTGCGGAATAATTCCGAGATTTTCTGCTGTGATATGGGCATTTTCGTTTACAATTACTTCTTTCAGCTCGATTTCTTTGGCCGACATTTTTATCACAAGTGAATTTGACGCTAAATCTTCAGCAGTAATCCGACGTTTTAAAGGTTCTAAATTTACTGAAGAAAAAACCAGAACATCCCCTTCTCTAGCTGCAATAGAAAACAATCCATTTACATCTGAAACAGTTGCGACCTGCGTATTATTATTGATAATATTCACGCCATCAACATATGTAGACTGTTCAAAAATCTGCCCTTGAATTTCTTTTATACCAACAGCCTGCCCAAATGAAATTTGAATCAGTAATAAAAACAGGATCAGTAAGGCATTATTTGTTTTCACTTAAAATTATTTCATTATATTTTAATGCTAACTCACTCATAAAAGAATTTAATTTTGATTTGTCTTTTTTTTCCAAAAGAACCTTTACATATGCATCTTCAACCATATAAAATTTAAATCCACGAACATGTTCCAAAGGGATTTTCAGATAATCAACAAAATATGCATCTTCATACATATACCCTATTTTTTCAATATAACTCTCTTTTTTTTCAACTTCCACATTTTTTTTCAATCTTTTTTTGTTTCCATTTATTGCACTCAAAAAACTTGAACCTGATGCTAATCTTCTTTCTGCAGGAGTGTATTTTTTTTGCCCTTTTGGAATAATTCCGAGATTTTCTGCTGTAATATGGGCATTCTCGTTTACAATTACTTCTTTCAGTTCAATTTCTTTAGTTCTCATTTTTATCAGAAGTGAATTTGAAGCCAAATCTTCAACAGTAATCCGATGTTTTAAAGTCTCTAAATTTACAGATGAAAAAACCAAAACATCACCTTCCCTGACCACAATTGAAAACATCCCGTTTACATCTGAAACAGTCGTGACCTGTGTATTATTGTTGATAATATTCACGCCATCAACAGAAGTAGGCTGTTCAAAAATCTGCCCTTGAATTTCTTTTATACCAACAGCCTGTCCAAATGAAATTTGAGAGACGAACAAAAACAAAACGATACCTGTAATTTTATTTTTCAAGTTCAATTATTTCATTATATCTTAAAGAAAGCTCATTTAACAAAGAACTTAATTTGGGTTTATTTTTACTTTTTAAGAGCTGTCTTGCGTAATCATTTTCAACCACATAAAACTTAAAATCTGCAATATATTCTAAAGGAATTTTTAAATAATCGACAAAATATGAATCATTAAAAAAGTATCCTAATTGCTGTAAACAAGTTTGTTTATCCTCAATTTCTACATTTATTTTAAGACGTTTAGTTCTTCCATTTATTTTATTAATCAACGGATCAAGCGGCATCGAACCCCCTAAAAGTCCTAACAGCATTACAGGTTTAAAATCTCCGGCAGTTGCTAATTTGCGTTCAGCTGGCGTATATTTTTTTTGCCCCTTTGGAATAATCCCGAGATTTTCTGCTGTAATATGAGCGTTTTCATTCACAACCACCTCTTTCAGTTCAATTCCTTTGGTTTTCATTTTTATGAGAAGTGAATTTGAAACCAAATCTTCAGCCGTAATCCTGTGCTTTAAAGGCTCTAAATTTACTGAAGAAAAAACCAGGACATCCCCTTCTCTTACCTCAATAGAAAACATTCCTTTTGAATCAGATATGGCGGTGTATTGTGTATTATTATTGACAATACTTATTTTTTCAACAGGAACAGACTCTGCCAGGATTTGCCCAAAAATTTCTTTAGAATTAAACTGCCCAAAAGAAATTTGTGAAACAGATAAAAGAATAATAAATGTAATTTTACTTTTCACTGGCAATTATTTCTTTGTATTTCACAGCCAACTCACCTAACAAAAATTCTGTCGAAGTTTTATTTTTCGAATTTAAAATCGCTGTAAACTTATCATTATCTACAGCATAATATTCAAATCCTTTTACATATTCAAGAGGAATTTTCAGCCTGTTTACAAAATGATCTAATGTGAACATATTCTCCAGAAGTTTCATGAAAAACTCTTTTTTCTCTACTGCGACTTCTTTTTTCAACATTGCGGTACGTCCTGAAAAAAAATTGAATAACGGATCAGCAGAAACAGAACCTCCAGCCATTGTTCCTGCATTGGCAGTTGGATTTAAAGCTGTGGCAGTATGTAATTTCCTTTCCGCTTGGGTATAGCTTTTTTGCCCGGCAGGAACAATCCCTAAAGCAACAGCATTAATATTGTCGTATCGTTTAATAATTACTTCCTGCAGTTGATGCATCAGGAGATTCAATTTTACTGTAAAATTAAGATCTGAAAAATTTTCAACAGTTAATAAAATTCTGCTTTCTTTAAATTGAATGGATGAAAAAACAAGCGTATCTCCACTTTTAGCCATTATAGAAAAAGATCCGTCTGCTGTAGTTGTCGCCATTACTTCGGTTTGTGCGTTAACAACATAAACCCCTTCCAGATCATTTGTATTTGAAATAATTCTCCCGTTTAAAATAGTACGTTCCTGAACCTGAGACCAAACAGCCTGACTCAAAAACACCATCAGAGAACAGATAATTTTGTTAATCAAAATCAAAAAATTAGTATTACTCTTAAAAATGTAAAAATATCCTAATGTGTTCCAAATTTAATACTAACAGCTTGGTAAAAATATGTTAATTTAAAAAGGCTTCTGCCATCAAAACAGCCTTTTTAATACCTTTAACCAAAACAATCTGAGTTATATTTTTATGAAAAATATCATCATTGCAAGTACTTCTACTTTGCATCAAAGCAATTATTTAGAATATTTATTACCAGTTTTACAATCCCATTTTAAAAATTGCAAAAGCATTTTGTTTATTCCCTACGCCCGTCCAGGCGGAATTTCATATGATGAATACACCAAAAAAGTAGCAGCCGCTTTTCAATTCATCAACATTTCAGTAAAAGGAATTCATGAATTTGAAAATCCGGAAAGTGCTATAAAAAATGCCGAAGGAATTTTTACCGGTGGGGGAAACACTTTTTTATTGGTAACTCAATTGTACAGAAATAATTTGATGCAACTTCTTTCTGAAACGGTGAAAAACGGAACACCTTATTTAGGAACCAGTGCCGGAAGTAATATTTGCGGTCTTTCGATGCAAACAACAAACGACATGCCTATTGTTTATCCTCCGAGTTTTCAAACTTTAGGATTGATTTCTTTTAATCTTAATCCTCATTATTTAGACCCTGAAGAGAATTCTACTCATATGGGAGAAACCCGTGAAGAACGAATAAAAGAATTTCATGCATTTAATGCCATTCCGGTTTTAGGACTAAGAGAAGGCAGCTGGCTTGAAGTAAAAGGAAAGAAAATCACTTTAAAAGGAAATCTGTCAGCCCGATTATTTCAACAAAATCAGGTTCCACAAGAATTAGACCCTGAAAGTGATTTGAGCAATTTAAAATAGATTGTAAACAAAAAATCCTCAAACAAATTGCTTGAGGATTTTGAAGAGCGAAAGACGAGGCTCGAACTCGCGACAACCAGCTTGGAAGGCTGGAGCTCTACCAACTGAGCTACTTTCGCATTACTGAGGTGCAAATATAAAAAATAACTAAGCTTTAAAGCAAGCTTTTTTTGAAAAAAAATAAATTAAAAATCACTATTTCTAGTAATCTATTTAAAATTAAAATGTTATAGCTTTGTTTTTTTATTCAAAACATGACATTAATCAAAGAAATATCGGCTAAGGAAACGTTTATTGTAAGACATCCTGTACTCCGAAAAGGAAAACCAATAGAAACCTGTGCTTTTGAAGGCGATAATTTAAAAACCACACATCATTTTGGATTATTTAATGATTTAGATTTAATAGGAATAATTTCATTGTTTCTAAAAACCAATACTATATTTGCAGAAAATTTACAGGCCCAGATTCGAGGCATGGCTATTTTGGGGTCACATCAGAAAAAAGGTCTTGGAGAAACACTCGTAAAACATTGTGAAAAATACTGCATCTCAAACCAGTTCGATTTGATATGGTTCAATGCCAGAACAGCCGCAGTTGGATTCTACAAAAAAATGGGATATGAAATTAAAGGAAACTCCTTTGAAATCCCGGAAGTTGGAGAACATTATTTAATGTACAAAAAATTATAAAATGAATAAACTTTACTTTCTGTTGATTCTTTGTTTCTTTATAAGCTGCAAAAAGGATCAAAAAACTAAACCATCAAAAGCTAAAAAAGCTTTGCCAGCCATCGTAATAACCGATGCGCGAACTGTTGACATAGATACCGCTCTTATAAATGCTTATAAAAGCGAAACATTAAAACAATTTTACCTTTCCTCTGACAATAAAACCATTTGGGGAAATCTAAAAAAAAGAACCTACGTATTATCGCAACTAAAAAAATCAGATGAGTTGGGATTAAACCCCAATGATTATCGTGTAAAAAAAATGGATAATTATGAGAAACAAATCAATAAATTAGACAACAAACAACTTGCAGAATACGATTTGTTACTCACCCATAATTTTGAAAAATACGTTACTCATTTATATGAAGGAAAATTAAATCCTAAATATTTATATCGGGACTGGGCACTGGCAGACAAGGATCTGGACATAAATACTGCTTTGGTAAAAAGCTTTAACCATAATACTTTAGACAGTTTAGTTGAAAATATCCAACCAAAAACCCGAACTTATAAACAATTATTAAAAGCCTTACAGCTTATTAATACTTTTCCGGATGATAATATTAAAACAATTGAATCAGCTGAAAAAATAGTACTTAAAGACACTAGTGCCGCTCTAATCAATATTAAAAAAAGGCTTTTGTACTGGAATGACCTATCAGGAAAAGACAGTCTAACAGCTATCTACGACGACAAAACATTTGAAGCTGTAAAAAAGTTCCAGTCACGTCATGGATTAGTTTCAGATGGAATTATTGGAGCAAGCACGGTCCATGCCCTGAACTTTTCAAAACAAAAAAGGAAACACCAGATTATTGCCAATTTAGAGCGCTGGAGATGGTATCCAAATGAGTTGGCAGAAAATTATTTTATAATTAATATCCCTGACTACAGCATGCAAGTTGTAGAAAATCAGGACACAACTGCCGTCAGAAAGGTGGTAGTAGGAACCAGCAAAAGAAAAACACCTGTTTTAACCTCAACTCTTAAAAGTATTGTTTTTAACCCAACCTGGACAGTACCACCTACTATTTTAAAAGAAGATGTAGTTCCGGCCATGAAACGTAATCGAAATTATTTAAGAAATAAAAACATTACTATTTATGATACTGCAGGACATGTGGTAGATCCTTGGAACTGGAATGAAAACAGGCCCCGTAGCTATAGATATATCCAAAGTCCGGGTTATAACAACTCCTTAGGATTGATAAAAATTATGTTTCCTAATAATTATAGTGTGTATTTGCACGACACCAATCACCGAAACTATTTTGAGAGAAGTAATCGTTCTTTGAGTTCCGGTTGTGTTCGTATTGAAAATCCGCTGGAATTAGCGCAGCATATTTTAGATGATTCTAAAAATTGGTCGAAAGATAAAATTGATACTATTATCGCCCGAAAAAAAACTACCAGCATCAGAATTACTAAAAAATACAAACTATATCAATGGTACTGGACAGCGTGGAGCGAAAACGATAAGCTCATATTCAGGTATGATGTATATAATCTGGATGAAGATTTGTATTCTAAATTAAGAAATTAAATCTTTATCCATAATAAAACTTCTAGACGGATGATAAATGAACAAACAAGATTTATCTTTTATTGTATGAATGATATCGTTAGTCAATTCAACAGGAATCGCCGGACAGCCCAGACTTCTTCCTAATCTTTTATTATTTTGTATGAAAGATTCTGACACATAATCAGCACCATGCATTACAACGGCTCTTTGGCGTGCATTATCATTAATACCTCTTTCTAATCCATCGAGACGTAAAGAAGCTCCATGCTTTCCCTGGTAAATTTCACCAGTTGCATAAAAGCCAAGGCTGCTTTTGTACGATGAATTAATATTAGAGAATGCAGAAGCAAACTCTTCGCCTGTATTTCTTCCGTGGGCCACAAGGGACTGGAATAAAATCGAGTTGGTTGATAAATCAATAACCCAAAGACGTTTTATAGAAGATGAAAGACTAAAATCAATCAGAGTTAAAATATCTTTTTGAATAACTCCTTTTTCTTTCAGCAGGTAGAATCCTTTTAAAGCTTCAGAAAAAGTTTTTAGTTCAGGAAGAACAAAATTGTTTGTGTTTAATGTGTTATAAATATTTTCAATTTTAGCATCAACTGCAAGTTTTTCAACTTTTGCAATGCTTTTAGCTGTTACATTTTTAGTTTCAGCAGTATTTTTAGAATCTGTACCGAATGACAAAAACAAAAATAAAATCGCAGGATAAATCTTATAAATCATTGATTAAGTTTAGGTTACACTTGTTTTGGGACTTGGCAAATGTAAAACTTATTTGTAATTATGTAACTTAATATCACCAAATTAGGTGATATTTATTCAAACTTTAACAGTTAATCACAATAGAAGTTAAGAAAAATTAAATATATCACTATTTTTGGCAGGAATTTACGTTATTTTTTAAAGAATATTCTACAACCCTAATCAGTATTAGTAAAAAGATTTTTTAAGATATTAAAAAACTAATAAATGAGATAAAAAAATAGAAGAAAATGCTTTTATTCTCCATTAATATGATTTAAAACTTAAATTCAAAACAGAGTCAGTGTGCATTAATTTTAAAAAACAAAGACTTATATAACCAAATTATTATTTTTTGATACCGTTCATTTTATAAAACATAAATGTAACAATCGTTTCTTGCGTATTTTATAAATGGTTTATCTTTGCCAAAAAATAAAAACCAATGAACAAAAAAGTAATCCTTATGATTTTAGATGGTTGGGGAAAGTCTCCCGACCCTAAAGTATCTGCAATAGACAACGCAAATGTTCCTTTTATAAACAGTCTTTATCTAAACTACCCAAGCGCACAGCTTCGTACTGACGGATTAAACGTTGGTTTACCGGAAGGTCAAATGGGAAACAGTGAAGTAGGTCATATGAATCTTGGTGCCGGAAGAATCGTTTATCAGGATTTAGCCAAAATAAATTTAGCAGTAGCGCATCAAACACTTGCCAAAGAACAAGTTCTTGTTGATGCTTTTACCTATGCTAAAGAAAACAACAAAAAAGTACACTTTTTAGGATTGGTTTCTGATGGAGGTGTTCACTCACACACATCTCACTTGCGTGGACTTATCGATGCTTCTCAGGAATATGGATTAGAAAATGTTTTTGTTCA
>CBFGNY010000021.1:0-38862 GCA_965650235.1 uncultured Flavobacterium sp.
TTCCAAAAAGAAACTAAATCCAACCAAAGTTACCATCCCGAATAAAGAAACCGCCGTTCCAATCCAGAAATTGGTGGCAGGCTTAACTTTCAAAAAGAAGAAGGAACCAATTCCAACCCAAAGCGGGGATAAATTTGTCAGCAACGAAGCCTGAGTTGCACTAGAATCCTGAATGGCAATATTCCAAACCGCAACATCCGAAGAGAATAAAACACCGCAAAGGGCTGCCAAAAGCATAAATTTTGTCTTCGGAAGTTTAAAATTCTTAGTAATGATTACATAAGGCAAAAGCAAAATGAGCGCAAAAAACATGCGGTAAAAAGCAGAAATTAATCCCGGCGCCAGTTTCAGTTTAACTAATATCGGGAAGATGGAAATACAAAGTATCCCGCAAATTAAAGCTAATCTAGGTTTGGTGAGTTTCATTGTTTTTTTTATAATTCAGATAATTGCTGACAAGGTCCCGATTTACTCCGGCTTTTATTTAATCTGCGAATTTTCTAAAAACATATTGTTTTGTTTTATTTTCATAGTAACCAAGATAGTACGAATCTAATTTAAATAAAGTCTGCGATGATATATCTTTATTTTCAAAAAAGGTTCTGATTTTATCAAAAGCCGATGGTTGTAATTTTCCTTTAATACGGTTTCCTGCACTATCAAATAATCCTTCAGTTTTAACTACTCTTCTGTCAGAATGGAAATCGAAATCTTCCATTGACTGACTGAATACGATATTTTCACTAAGTCCAAATTGGTTCATTGTCTGATCGGCTGAAGGTTTTAATTCAGATACACCTCCAAAAGTAATCAGTGTGTTTGCACCCGTCTGATAACACGACAGACCAAGAAATAAATTGTTTGCTTTAAGAATAAACAGGGGACTGCTTGCCAAAGTTCTTTTGCTCCTTAAACTGCCGCCTTGCTCATAAAATGGAGAATTTTTGAATGCAATTGGTGTAGTTGAATTGGCAAAATACTCCTTTAAAAGATTGTCCTCTAAATCTTTTATAGTGAAATAAATAATGCCCGATGAGGTTTTTAGCTGATATAGCTTATTGTCAAAATAGAAAGAGTTTGAATTTAAAAAGTTTCGATCACCAACAAGGAATGGCTTTTTTACCATTTTTTCGGTAGCAGTAAAACTTTGTAAATCAATTAAAAGAACCTGGGTAAAATCGATGTTGGTATCAAGAGTGATTATAATTTGTTTAGTGTCGAAATAACATTTTCTTTTTTTTGCAGCATCTATTAATGTCGGATTTTCAACATTGATATTTTGTAAAGAGAAGGGCGCTTCAAAAGGCAGTAAACTTTCGGCAAAGGCTGCATATAAATCTGATTTTTTATAGTCTGATGTAAAGAAGTGAAACCCTTCTGAAGTAATCATTTTTTCAGTATAATTTCCTTCAGAGTCAAAAATATGCAGTTTGAAGTTATCACTGTTTTTTAAAACCGTCAGGATATAAAAGTTATCTTTTTGACTGAATTTTTGTATAACTTTTTCGTTTTTTAAAATTATTTTATATTCTTTAGTTATAGTTTCACGACTATTAAAATTAAACAATTGGGTATAAATTGCTTCATAATTATTAGAGGACCAAAATAATCTTGTATTGCCATTGCTGCTATTGTAACCGATAATATTAGTGTATGTTTTAGCATTTGGCCTTGGGGCAGAAATACTGTCAGCAATTTGCATCTTATCATTCAGATTAATTGCTTTTATTTTTAGTGAGTCTGTTATAAACAACGTAACTGTATTTTTTTCAGGGTTAGAAATTTGAAAAACAGCGCTGTTTTTCTTTAATTCCAGAGCTGTTGAGCTTACAATTTCCTGAGCAGAAACACATAGATTTGTTAAAAGTAAAAAGATCAAACAAATATTTATTTTCATAATTTGTTTTTTATAGTTAATTAATTTGCGAACATTGTTTTTTTTTGAGAAATAATACATCATATATTAAATCAAAAAGCGTGAATCAATTAAATTACATCGATTCACGCCATTTTATAGTATTATAAAACTTTAGTTTACCGTTTCCCCATTTGGAGCGTCAGCATCCGGATTGATAAATACCAATTTTCCTTCAGCATTTGTTGTCATCAAAATCATACCCTGACTTTCAACACCACGTAATGCTCTTGGAGCTAAATTGGCTAAAACAGAAACACGTTTTCCGATGATTTCTTCTGGGGAAAAGCTTTCTGCAATTCCGGAAACGATAGTACGTATGTCAATTCCGGTATCTACTTTTAGTACTAATAATTTGTTCGCTTTTGGCATTTTTTCTGCTTCCAGAATTGTTCCAACACGAATGTCCATTTTAGCGAAATCCTCAAACTGGATTAACTCTTTCTGAGGTTCCGGTTGTTTGCTTTCGGCAAGATTAGCGGTTTTAGTAGCTTCCAATTTGTCTATTTGTTTTTGTATTTCTTCGTCTTCGATTTTTGCGAATAATAATTCGGCTTCACCAATTTGGTGACCTTCCGGAATTAAATCTGAGTTTTCAGAAACATCATTCCATTTCATTTTACCTTCGTTTTTCAATATTCTTGATAATTTAGCAGCAGTAAAAGGTAAAAATGGTTCAGCCAAAACGCTCAGAGCAGCAGCTATTTGAAGTGCAACATACATTTGGGTTTTTACACGCTCCGGATTGTCTTTCATTACTTTCCAGGGCTCTTCGTCAGCAAGATATTTATTTCCTAAACGGGCCACATTCATTAACTCCCCTAGAGCTTCGCGAAATCTGTAACGCTCCACTGAACTTGAAATCACAGCCGGATACGCCTTTAATTCGGCTAAAGTTTGTTCGTCAACTTCTGAAAACTCATTTGGAGTTGGAATAAACCCGTCGTAATATTTGTTGGTCAAAACCACTACACGATTAATGAAGTTTCCAAAAATAGCAACCAATTCGTTGTTGTTTCTCGCCTGGAAATCTTTCCATGTAAAATCGTTATCCTTAGTTTCTGGAGCGTTCGAAGTTAATGCATAACGTAAAACGTCTTGTTTCTCCGGAAATTCTTCTAAATATTCGTGTAACCAAACCGCCCAGTTTTTAGAAGTCGAAAGTTTGTTTCCTTCCAGATTCAAAAACTCATTTGCAGGGACATTGTCTGGTAAAATATAGCTTCCTTCGGCTTTTAGCATTGCCGGGAAAATGATACAGTGAAAAACGATATTATCTTTCCCGATAAAGTGAACCAGTTTCGTTTCTTCATCTTTCCAGTATGGTTCCCAGTCTTTTCCTTCGCGAGCCGCCCATTCTTTAGTAGAAGAAATATATCCGATAGGTGCATCAAACCATACATATAATTTTTTTCCTTCGGCACCTTCAACCGGAACATCAATTCCCCAGTCAAGGTCACGCGTTACCGCACGAGGCTCTAGTCCGCCATCAACCCATGATTTTACCTGACCGTAAACATTCGGTTTCCAGTCGTTTTTATGTCCGACTAAAATCCATTCAGTAAGGAAATCAGTATATCTGTCTAAAGGTAAAAACCAGTGTTTTGTCGATTTTAAAATCGGAGTTTCTCCGGTAATTGTCGATTTTGGATTAATCAAATCAGTAGCATTTAAAGTCGATCCGCATTTTTCGCACTGATCGCCATACGCTTCAGGATTGTCGCATTTGGGACAAGTTCCTACCACAAAACGATCTGCTAAAAACTGATCTGCTTTTGCATCGTACAATTGCTCTGTGACTTCTTCAATAAAATCTCCGTTATCATAAAGTGTTCTAAAGAATTCCTGAGCCGTATCATGATGAATTTTAGCCGAAGTACGAGAATAATTATCAAATGAAATTCCGAAATCAGCAAATGATTTTCTGATAATTCCGTCATATTTATCAATAACTTCCTGTGGCGTAACTCCTTCTTTTTTGGCTTTCATCGAAATTGCAACGCCATGTTCATCGCTTCCGCAAATAAACGCAACATCTTTTCCCTGCAAACGCAAGTATCTCGAATATATATCTGCAGGCACGTAAACCCCTGCCAAATGCCCAATATGAATAGGTCCGTTGGTGTAAGGTAAGGCTGCCGTAATAGTATATCTTTTTGGATTCTGTATCATTTTTCAATTTTATTGGGTGCAAAAATAAGCAATAGAATTGAGAATTTGTTATTTCACGGAGAATCGCAAGCAATTTCACAGAGTTGCACGAAGAAAAACACAGAGATTCGCTAAGTTTTTTTAAAGTAAAGCCAATTAATTTCGCAAAGCCGCTAAGTTTATTTTAAAGAAAACAATTAGTCACACTGTTTGTCAGAAATGACAAGGTTGTGTAAAAATAATTATTTTTTTTCAGGAAAATCCCCAATTTGTGTAGTAATCGGGGTTAGCTATTTCGTTTATTTATAATAATTTTCAAACTCAACGGGCATTTTATTTATTGGTTTTATTTTGATGTTTTTATAATAAACTTCGGCAGCTTCGCTTTGCAATTGTATTTTTCCTTCGGTTAAAGGCATAAATTTTTCACCATCATAATAACGGGAATTTTGCAAAACCATGACTACTTTACCATTGACTATATGAACACTTTTTCCTTCAAAACAAACCAATTCTATTTCTGTCCAGCCGTTATTAGGTGTTTCGGCTCTCATTTTTCGCATGCAAAACCCGGTATTTTCAGTATTTGTACCAAACGGAATAAATTGCTGACCCTCATCGGCTACGGAATTCATCGATCCTTCGGGGATATAGGCTCTAATATCAATTGCCGAATTAGCAATGTTCCAATAATCGCCAAAATGGCCTTCCATAATTTGAAATTCCTGTGACAACATCCAGGCACGCCAGTAATCTACACCCGCTTCCCCCTGAGAATGATAAAGCACACCCGCATCCATGAGTTTTTCGGTTCTGGGTTCCCATTTTTTATTTCCAAATTTAACTTTTAGCTTCAGGCGATAGTTTTTGAAATTTTCCTTAGTAAAGACACAACCATAATATTCTCCGGAAACTTTAAGTACCGGTTCCTTGTTTTCCTGAATCACTGTAAACATATTGTTTACATTTTTGTTGTAGCCAATAGGTTGTATTTCGTTCCCATTAGCATCCGTTGGAATTTTGCCCGCATATCCGTTCTGGTGTTTGTAACTTAGATACATATCCCATTTGCTGAGGCCGTTGTCAAGTAAATTTATCCAGCCGTCTTCGAAAGAGTTTGTTTTATTAGTTGCGGAGGTCAGGCTAAAAAGAAAGGCAAATGCTATTAGAATGGTGTATTTTTTCATAAGTGGTTTGATTGTTAGATAATAATGATTTCTCAAATCTACAAAATAAAGTTTCAATTGTATTGTGCTATTAATTCAAAATCAGATACCATTCCTACACCTTATCTTTTGAAATAGCACAAACCTCATCATCAGTAAATCTTAATTTTGTGTAAAAATTGAAAAATTTACTTTTAAATAGAACCAGTTTAAACTAGCTCTTTATCCATAAAAAATGCAATATATTTTGCAACCTTTGCCCTGAAAAAAACAAGGACAATTTTATGAGCAAGACAAAACTTATCATCAATAAAAACGGATCAATAAAAATCGAAGGTGATTTTGAAATCATGGATTCAGAAGGAACAGTTTACGGACTTCAGGGAAGATCTGCATTAGGACTTTGCCGTTGCGGATTATCTGCCAACAAACCTTTTTGCGATGGGGGACACCGTAATAATTTCGAACACGATTCTGTGGCGTTTGATTTACCGCCTATGAAAACGAACTAATTTAAGTTTGGATATAAAAAAGTTGTATTTTCTAATGCAACTTTTTTTATAAATAAAGTTCTCCTTTCATAGTAATAATCGAAGAACCACCAACCAAAATATCATTTTCCCGATTCATTACTTCAATCAGCGAGGGATGTTTTAATTTGACGCCCTGCAGAATCTTATATTTTGTATCTGGTTTAGTAAATTTTTTTTGAGTCAAAAAACCAATCAAACACCCTGCAGCCGTCCCTGTAGCAGGATCTTCATTTATTCCGATTATGGGATTAAAAAACCGCGCTTCGACTATATTTTCCTTATTTTCATCTGAAATAGTAAAACAGTAAAATCCTTCAGACTTATATTCTTTTGAAATTTCAATTAAAAGTTGGTTGTCTGGCACACAATTATTAAGTATCTGGCTGTTTTTTATGGGAACCATCGTGTGGGTAACTTCTGTTTTGACAACCGTAGGAACAAAAGCATTTACATCTAAATCCTCTATTTTTAAACCAAGTGCCACCGCAATTTTATATGTTGGAATTTCCTGTTTGATAACTGCTTGTTTTTGATGCATTTGCACCAATGGATATTGCGTAACGGGATCAAAACTTACTGTTAACGGAATCGCTGAATGTTTCATAATGACAAAACGATTGCTTTGATTTTGTTCTTCAAAAATGGGTATTCCTTTAAGCAAAGCACCGCAAACCGCACCAAGCAAATTGTGTCCTGCTCCGTCTATTTCGATTCCGGTTGGTGTAAACGAACGAACATTGAGTGCTTTTTGTCTGGCAGAATAATAAACAAATGAAGTTTCAGAGTAGCCAAACTCTTTTGAGATATTTTGATAAATATCTAATTCTAAATCACCATCAGTAAAAACGACAGACAACGGATTTCCTTTGTAACTTTTATTCGAGAATACATCTAAAACATAGTATTGCAAGGTGGTTCTTTCTTTCATTTTTCTTATTTTGAATGAAATAAAGTTACTGCTTATGTTTTAATCAAAGCAACAATTACTGGTTTTTTTTATAGCATTCGCTTTTGTTCTTTACTTGCATTTATCGCTTTTTCAAGTCTTGATATTCTGGTTTTTTCCTGTTTGGCACTCATAATTAAATGAATCACTACTCTTTTGTAAGATGGCGCTTGTTTTTCAAAAAAATGCCAGGCAGGTTTATTGGCTTTGAATTGTTTTTCTAATTCAGGATCGAGGATATAAGTCTCTTTTTCGTGTGAATAAATTCTCGAACGTTCTTCTGATCTAAAGGAAAAAGCTTTTTTACCTGCTTCCGTCATCAAACCGGCTTTTGTGAGCTGTTCGACTTTTTTAATATTGATAGCACTCCAGATACTCGATTTTTTTCTTGGCGTAAATCGAATCGAATAACTTTCTTCGTCAATAGTTTTTCGGATACCGTCAATCCAGCCAAAACAAAGTGCCTGATCTACAGATTCTGACCACGACATGGTTGGCTTTTTGGTGCTCACTTTATAGAAGCCTACTAATAATTCGGTTTCGGTTTGATAATGTTTTTCCAGCCATGCTCTGAATTTTTCCTGGGTTGGGAAGAAGGTCGCTTTCATATTTGGCTAGTCATTTAATCCTTTTCCGTTAAGAATTTGTGGTATGGATTTTTCAATTCTTGATTCTCTGGTTTTGGATTGCTTTGGCGCAGAAAAGTGTAACATGTAAGCTCTTTGTCGTCCCGGAGTTAATGCTTCAAAAGCTGTTTTCAGATCTGGATTTTCATCTAATTTCTTTTGGAATTCTTCGGTAATTTCGAATTCTTCAGTTTTTTTAAAAGTGAATTTCAAACCTGCTTTTTCTACTTCAACAGCTTCATAAATATACGTTTTTAGAACCGGTTCGAGTTCAATTATTTCCTCAATATTGGTAAACCTGATCTGTCGAGCCGATTGTACATTGACAGTTTGCTGCACCAAAATATTATCTGTGTCTTTTAGCAAAGCACCTTTAAAGAACAAAAGCGCACAATATTCTTTAAAATCATGGATTAAAACGATATTGTTTTTCTGAAAAGTATAGCAAGGAACGCCCCATTTCAATTCTTCAGTTAACTGACAATCGAGAACAATGCTTCTTAACTTCTCTGTTTCTTTTTGCCATTTTTCATTCTTGCTAAAATAAAAGTCAACTTTAGAATTCATTCTATTCTTAATTTAATAGTCTGTAAAAAGATTGAGTTACCTGTAAATACTTTATCTATTCGGTTTTGAAATTGTGTATCTGCATAAACAAAAATACGAATAAATTGAAAATGGGTTTGATTTGTAAAGTCAAAGAGCATTATTTGATAACTGCTTTTTTGAGCTCTTTACTATTTTTATATGATAAGGTTGTGGTATGACCGAAGTCCGGTTTCATTTATTTAGTTTTTAAATACACTTTTTCTAATTCTAGAACCCTGTCTTTCACAAAAAGAGCATTTTTATGAGTGCAAATCATTCTGTAATCTTGTGAAGAATTGTCTCCATCAAGATCTGATGATGTTTTGGCGGCTACTTTTTTAAAATATAAATCTCTTTCTTTAAGCCACGCCAATTGTTGACTTTTTAATTTTTCCTGTTCTGGCTTGCTTAATGTCGCTCTGATTCTTTTGTATGATACATTAAGCTGGTTATCGATTTTGTTATAATATTCAAGTGTACAGTTTAACATATTGTTTTGTGTATTATCTAAGCATTTTTGAAGTTCCTTATCCAATTTTTGTATCGTTTTGTTTTCTTGGGAATAAGAGTTCAAACCGATTAGAAATAGAAGAAAGTATAAAATAGTTTTGTACATAATCTTATTGAAATTTAATTTTTTTAAGTTTATTTAGTTTGATTTGCAAAATTTCAGGCGCATCTAAATATTTAACGTTGTGGTATTCTATAATGGCAATTTTTCCAGCTTTTGGAGTTTTCTCTGAATATTCGAAATAAATAGTGTCATTATGAACTTTAAACGTTCCAGGATAAATATCATCTGTAAATAATCCGCTATAAATAAACTCAAAGGTTTTGTCATTGTACATTCTTAACGAAATCCAGCCCATAGGGGCTTCGCGATCTGCTAATAATAAGGCATTTTCATTTGATTTCCTTTTACAATTCAAAACGAAAAAAATAGTAAAACTGAATAAAATATTTCGAAATATTTTCATGTCAATGTCTTTATTCCGTGCTAAAATAGACTTTTTAATTATTACAATAATCTCACAAACTATAATCTTCTTATGGAAACGTCAGCGTTACGGATAGTAGCGAAAAGCCCGCAGCCTGACGAAGGAAGTGCGAGGACTTGCAGCGAAGAGCCCGGCCCGTAGGGAAACGCCCAAAAAATTATTCCCATTTATATCATTATTTCACCGAAATTTGCAAAATAAAGTAATGAAGCATAGAAATCATGGCAAAAGGACCCGAAAAAAATACCAAAAACAAGACTTTGCATACCAAATTGCTAAATCGGAAAAAGGCAAAACTTCAGGAAGAGAAAAGAGAACGTGCATTGCGATTGAAAGCTTTAGTGGCAAAAATGAATGAAAAGAAGAATAGCGATGGTGATGCTATATAAATTACATTGTATTTCTTTTCTGTTTTAATTTACCAGAAATTTGCAAAATAATCCCAAAACAAAATCAAAAATGGAGGAATTCGGTAGAATAATAGTTTCTGAAACGGCAATGAACAGTGAAAATCTTCATGATGTCATTCACTCAAATATTTCGGTAATCAATTTAATGCGAGAAGAAGGAGTTGATGATGAATTTATTCACGAAGATGCTTTGATGAGTTATTATCTGGATTATTACTGGTCACAATATGCTGAAGGAAATTTTGCCCAGTTTGTATACAAATCAGGCTGGAATAAAGAACTAAACGAATTAATCGAAGAAGGCTTAACCTTAATTGGTGCCGAAAAACATTTGGAATTGTTTCAGCAGCAAAGCAAAAAAGTCAGATTGATGAGCAGTGTAAAGCTGGCAAAATTTCTAAAAGGAAAATTAGAAGGCGTAAACCCAATTAGAGATTCTTTGAACAACGATACTTTTTATGAACTCGAAGAAAACTTAATTACTTTGAATGCAAACTTCTTAAAAAACCATCCCGATTTTGAAGTACTTTCTGTAGATGATATGTTTGCTGCTTTAGAGGAATTTGTTGGACATGAGATTAAGCGTGCTTAATTTATTAATGTTCAAAGGAAAACGTTTTTTAATGATGATAATTAAAAACTGTGACAAACATTGGGCTATATTTATATGAATAATGCTATAAAAAGTAATCTAAAAACTATATCCATGAAAAATAAATTTACAGTTTTGTTTATTATTGCATTAGCATTTTTAAGTTTTTCGTGTGGTGATGATCTGGAAAAAGCATTTGATTGTACGGGAGAAAATTTATTTTTGGAAATAGGGCACACAGCAGATGCTGTAAATTCTAAAAAAATTGATTACGAAATAAAATATACAGGCAAATATGAAGTAAAATCAGTTAAATGGACTTTTGGTGACGGAGCAACTCAGACAGTGAATGGTACAACGGTTTCTCATACTTATGCTGCGGGTGGTACTTTTGCTGTAAAAGCAGATGTACTCTAAAAAGCGGAAGTTCAAGCTGTACTTCGGTACATTCAAAAAGTTTGACTGTTAATTAATATATATTTGGCTTTTACGGATGAGTAATTGTTTTTATCTTATTTAAGTTTCTTGTAACTTCGCTTATAGTGTTTAATAAATTTAAAATGAGGTATCTAAGCAGTCAAATATTTTTTTTGTTATCTCTTCAAATAAGTTTTTCTCAAAACAAAATCAATCTTTTTTCTGAGATTAATTACAATTCTATTCCTGCTGTTTCATTAAACGAATATAAATCGGTTCAGGAACGTGATAAAAAGCTTCAAAATCCAAATATTGCATTGGGAGTTGCAATTTCCGGAGGAGGTTCCAGAGCACAGTTTTTTAGTATGGGCGTGCTTTTGGGCTTAGAAGAAATCGAGGAAAATAACTCTCATCGTAATTTTTTGAATGAAATCGACTATTTCTCAACCGTTTCCGGAGGCTGTTATTCGGCGGGTTATTATTTAACGATACTAAAAAATAAACTCTATCAGGAAAATCAGTCTTTTAATGATTTTTATTTTTCCAAAGCTGATGCATATAAGGATTATGTTGATAAATCGGCCAATATTTTATCCCTTCTGAATAACAACAGAAACGAGAAAGGAGATAAAATATCGATGACACAGCGATTGGATTTAGAGGTTTTGCAGTATGATAGTACTAATCCTGATAATCCTGACAAGTTTAAAACCCAAATGCTTTTGTCTGATTTTTTTGTTCCTAAAGAAAGTAAAAACACACCTTATTTACCCATTATGGTCGCCAACGGTACGGCATATAACAATGGAGAACGGTTTCCGTTTATGCCGCATGTCATTCGGGAGCTGAATTTAAATTCGTCTCTGGCACCCAATAAAGCATCTATTTGTTTAAACGAAAATCAAATAAATGATGGTTACGATTTTCCGCTTACGTATGGCATAACGGCGAGTTCTGCTTTTCCGGGCGTACTTCCAAAAGTAAAATTTGGCGTTAAAAACCATGATAAAATATTGTGCATTATCGATGGAGGTGCCTCAGATAATATGGGCTATAAAACTTTAATAGAATTACTGCAAAATGATACCAAAGTAGACAGTAAAAATAAAAAAGCACTTTTTATTGACTGTTTGGGGCAAGGAAAAAAAGAACCTTACATAAACGATGAAAAAATAAAACTTATTTCATTGCTGGAAACAGCTTCTTTATATACAGTTCAAACACGATATATGACATTTGACAGAGATGTTGAAAATGCATTTGAAAGATGCAAAGTGCCAATTTCAAATTATCAGGTAATTGGTTTTACTACGTTACGCGAGCATTTGCTTAAATTAAAAAAAGACGAATCGTATGAAAGAACAGTCTCAGAACTTAAAAATACTGATGATGAATATGATAGTTGGTTAAAATTTCATTATAAATTTAAACAGGATTTAATAGAACAGTTTGGAGAACTCAGCTTTACAAGAGATAAGGAGGGCGAAATAATCCTGGCCACATTAACCCGTAATAAGTTTAATGAATTGAAACCTTCCGATATTTTAATTTTATATGAATTTGCATCCCATGTTGAAACTAAGCTAAAAATTACCCCTGAAGAAAGAGAAATGCTATTGCTGTCGGGACGTCTGGCCACTTTTTTAAAAACCAAAGAGTTAAAAGAATTACTCACAGAGCATAAGCAGTTTTGAATTATTATTGAATCTATTTTTTAAAATCATAAAGAAAATAGTTTACTTGAATAGTCTCAAATAAAGATCTTCTGTCAAAAATTGCAAAACAACATTTTGAATACATCTTTCCCTTAAAACTTTGTCGTAATCTTAGGAAACATTTCCTTAAATTTGCTTCCGTTATAAAAAAACAATAGTATAAAAACCAAGCTATGTTACAAATCGCATTTATTAGAGAAAATCAGGAGAAAGTAATCAAGGCTTTAGCAAAACGAAATATTGATGCTAAAAGCGTTGTGGAAGAAGTGGTGCAATTAGACGAAAACCGTCGTGCAGCTCAGGCAGAATTAGACAACACTTTAGCTGAATCTAATAAATTATCCAAAGACATAGGCGAATTAATGAAAGCTGGAGAGAAATCGAAAGCCGCAATTTTAAAGGAAAAAACCGTTTCATTAAAAGAAAAAAGCAAGGAATTAGGTGAAAAAGCAGAAGCTTTGGCAACCGAATTGACCCATAAATTATACACATTGCCAAACCTTCCGGCTGATATTGTTCCAGAAGGAAAAACACCTGAGGAAAATTTGAATGTTTTCCAAGAAGGTGATATTCCGGTGTTGCACGAAGGCGCACAGCCTCACTGGGAATTGGTAAAAAAATACGACATTATCGATTTTGAGTTGGGTGTAAAGATTACAGGCGCAGGTTTTCCGGTTTACAAAGGAAAAGGCGCTCGTTTACAGCGTGCCTTAATCAATTATTTTTTAGATAAAAATACAGCTGCAGGTTACAATGAAGTACAAGTGCCGCATTTAGTAAACGAAGCTTCAGGTTACGGAACAGGACAATTGCCAGATAAGGAAGGACAAATGTATCATTCAACAATTGATGATTTATATTTAATTCCGACTGCCGAGGTTCCGGTTACGAATTTATATCGTGACGTTATTTTAAACGAAAGCGATTTGCCGGTTTTAAACACGGCATATACACCATGTTTCCGTCGTGAAGCAGGCTCTTACGGAGCACACGTACGTGGATTAAACCGTTTGCACCAATTTGATAAAGTTGAAATCGTACGTATTGAACATCCTGATAAGTCTTACGAAGCACTTGACGGAATGGTGGAACACGTAAAAGATATTTTGAAAGAATTGAAATTGCCATACCGTGTTTTACGACTTTGTGGTGGTGATATGGGCTTTACATCAGCTTTGACTTATGATTTTGAGGTATTTTCAACGGCGCAAGACCGTTGGTTAGAAATCAGTTCAGTTTCTAACTTCGAAACTTTTCAGGCGAATCGCTTAAAATTACGTTTCAGGGACAAAGACGGAAAAAACCAATTAGCCCACACTCTTAACGGAAGCTCATTGGCTTTGCCAAGAGTTTTGGCCGGAATTTTAGAAAATTACCAAACTCCCGAAGGAATTGTAATCCCTGAAGTTTTACGTCCTTACTGCGGATTTGATATTATAAACTAGTTTTTAGTAATTTAGAGTTAAACCTAACAGGTTTTAAAACCTGTTAGGTTTTAATTACCTTAAACCATAACTTAAAAGAAACCGAAATATGAAAAACATCTTTATCTATATCGTTTTGTTGTGGTCAGGTTTTACATTCTCCCAAAATGAGCAGCTTGCTCAATATTACTATGATAAAGGTGATTTCGAAAAAGCGAAAATCAGTTACGAAGAGCTTTTAAAAAGTTCGCCATCGAACACACAATATTTTTTAAGGACAGTTGAGTCTTATCAGCAATTGCACCAGTTTGAAACTGCACAAAAATTAATTCAGGATCGCTACAACAGATACAAACAAGGTGTATTTTTAGTGGAACTGGGGTATAATTTCCAGCTTCAAAAAAATGAAGCAAAAGCCAGAAATTACTACGATCAGGCTATCGAAAAAATCAAAACGAATCCGAATGATGTTTACGGAATTGGAAATTCATTTGAGAAAAAAGTATTGTTGGAATATGCTTTAAAAGCTTATGAAACTGCAATGCAGGTGCAGCCGAATTACAATTTTAATTTCCAGATTGGTATGTTGTACGGACAGTTAGGCAAGACCGATTTAATGATCGATCTTTTGCTAACGGAATCTTTTAAAAACCCACAAAATTCAAACTTGATTCAGACACAATTATCACGTTTCATGAATGGAGATACAGATAATACGGCTTTTAAAGATGCGATGCGAAAGGCATTAATCCTTAGAACGCAAAAAGATCAGGATGTATTCTGGAATCATTATCTGAGTTGGTTTTATGTACAGCAGAAGGAATTCGGAAAAGCATTTATTCAGGAAAAAGCCATTTATAAGCGGGAACCGGAATCGCTAATGAGTATTGTCAATTTGAGTCAGTTTGCACTCAATGAAGATGATACTGAAACAGCTTCGGAAATTTTGAATTTCATTTTACTGAATACCAAAGATTTGGATTTGCTGGTGCATTCGAATGCGCAATTGATGCAAATTAAAATCGATAAAGCTTCTGAAACAGAGTATGCGGCAATCAGTACCGAATTAGAACATTTGCTTACAACCTATGAAATCACTCCTTTTACCTTATCTTTACAAATAATTCAGGCGCATTTTCTGGCTTTTAATTTAAAGAAGACAGAAGAAGCCAAAGCAATTGTAAAAAAAGCGTTAGAGCTGAATTTGAATGAATACCAAAAAGCAGATGCCAAAATGGAATTGGCTGATATTTTGCTTTTAGAAGAAAAATTCAATCAGGCATTGATTTATTATTCACAGATTCAGTTGGATTTAAAGAATGATGTTATGTCGCATGAAGCGAGTTTAAAAGCGGCCAAAACAAGTTATTATAAAGGGGATTTTGAATGGGCTTTAAAACAGTTCAAAGAATTAAAGTCGGCTAATACGCAATTGATTGCCAACGATGCATTAGAATATTTTTTACTGATCAATGACAACACCGTTGCCGATTCGACACAAACAGCATTGAAGCAATTTGCAAAAGGTGATTTTTTAATTTATCAGAATAAGAAACAGGATGCAATCAAGCAGTTTCAAAACATTTTAAAGTCTTTCAAAGGACAGGAAATTGAAGCTGTAACAATGTTGCGTTTAGGTAAAATTTACGAAAGTCTGAAAGATTATAATTCGGCTTTAAGCCAATACCAGCAAATAATAGACAATCATAGCGATGGTATTTATGTTGATGAAGCATTGTTTTTTTCAGCAGAAATTTACAACGACGAATTGAAAGATATTGAAAAGGCAAAACCTCTCTATGAGAAGGTAATATTTAACCATCAGGACAGTATCTATTTTGTTGATGCCAGAAAAAAGTATCGCGAGTTGAGAGGAGAGAAGAATTTATAATTTGGTTGAACCGTTTATTCGGTTAAACGTTTAACCGAATAAATGATTAAAAAAAAAGACATGATAATTTACAACGTTACTACAAATATACATGAAACCGTTCATGACCAATGGTTAAAGTGGATGCAGGAAAAACATATTCCGGAAATTCTGGCTACCAATAAGTTTTCTTCAGCACGAATTGTAAAAGTTTTGATTGAAGAAGAAATGGGCGGAATTACATATTCTGTTCAGTATTTCACTGATAGCAAAGCGACTTTAGAGAAATATTATCTGGAAGATGCACCAAAATTCCGTCAGGAAGCTTTAGAATTGTTTGCCGATAAAATGCTTTCTTTTAGAACAGAATTGGAAGTGATTTCGGAACATTAAATTTAGTTTTCAGTTTTAACTAATAATTATCATGGAAATTCGATTTCAAACAAAAGAAGAAAGTAATAAACAACAGCAAGATGACTTTTTAAAGTTGTCCAAAATTGAACGGGTTTATAGTTTTTTACGTTTAAGTGAGAGAATAAGTAAATTTCCAGTAAAGAATAAAATAGATAAAAATAAAGACAATTTTCTGATTGTTATAAAATCAAAATAAGATGTCAAAATTGTGGGATCAAAACATTGATGAATTTATTGCCTTAGCAAACAAGCATAAAGTCAGAATGCTCATGGTTGGAGGTGGAGCAGTTAATTTTCACGGTTATCAAAGACATTCTGCTGATGTTGATTTTTGGATAGAAACAACAGATGAAAATTTTAAAAAATTAGTCCTTGTTTTTAATGAAATGGGATATGAAATTGACGATTTTCCTGAAAATGTAAAGCTGCAGAAACAAAATATATCAATAAAGTTTTCTCCTGTAGATTTAGATTTAGAATTAATTACCAAATTTTCGGTAAATAAATCATTTGAAGAAGCTTATAATGATAGTGAGGAAACAACTGTAAATGATAAAACATTTTTAAAGTGGAATGTTTTGTCTTTAGAAGATTTGATTACAAGTAAAATTAAAGCCAATAGAGCTAAAGATTTATTAGATATTCAACAACTTCGAGAAATAAATAAGAAGTAAATTATTTTTGACATTTAGATTATTCGATATTTCAAAAAACTAACGATCTAAGAAGTCTAAAAATCTAAGAATCCAAACAAGAAAATGGAAAAAGTAAAAGCCAAAAAACATTTAGGACAGCACTTCCTGAAAGACGAAAGTATTGCAAAAGCAATTGCAGATACTCTAAGCTTAAAAGGATACGATGAGGTTTTAGAAATAGGACCGGGGATGGGTGTGCTGACTAAATATTTGCTTGATAAACCAATAAATACGCATGTAATCGAGATCGATGGCGAATCAGTTACGTATTTGGGTGAGAATTATCCAAAATTAAAAGATAAAATTATCTCTCAGGATTTCCTGAAATATAATATTAACGAGGTTTACGAAAATAAGCAGTTTGCCATAATCGGAAATTTCCCTTATAATATCTCTACGCAGATTGTTTTTAGAACATTAGAATTTAAGCATCAGATTCCGGAGTTTTCCGGAATGTTTCAAAAAGAAGTGGCTGAACGAATCTGCGAGAAAAAAGGCTCAAAAGCTTACGGTATCTTATCCGTTTTAGCCCAGGCTTTCTATATTACTGAGTATTTGTTTACTGTTAACGAAAATGTTTTTATTCCTCCGCCCAAGGTCAAGTCGGGTGTGATGAAAATGACCCGAAAGGAAGATTATAGTCTTCCATGTGGTGAGAAGTTGTTCTTTACGGTAGTGAAAACTGCTTTTCAGCAAAGACGAAAAACATTACGTAACAGTTTGAAAACATTAAATTTAACCGATAATTTGCGATTAGACACTATCTTTGATAAACGTCCCGAGCAACTTAGTGTAGAAGAATTTATTGAACTGACTCAAAAAATAGAAGCCGATGGAGTTCAAAGTTAGCAAAGAATTAATACACCAATTAGAAGAGCATATTGTTAATAAAAACGACAAAGAACTTGAAGTTTTACTGAACGATCTGCACCATGCCGATATTGCCGAAATCCTGGACGAACTGGATTTTGACGAGGCAACCTATATTTTTAAGGTTTTAGACAGTGATAAAACCGCTGAGATTCTTCTTGAACTGGAAGATGACTTGCGTGAAAACATCCTGAGCCGACTTTCGCCTAAAGAAATTGCAGAAGAGCTTGATGAGCTTGAAACCAATGATGCGGCAGATATTATTGCCGAACTTTCTCAGGAAATCAAAGCCGAAGTAATCTCGGAAATGATTGACGTTGAGCACGCAAAAGACATTGTTGATTTGTTGCGTTACGACGAAAATTCTGCTGGTGGTTTGATGGGTAAAGAACTCGTAAAAGTCAATGAAAACTGGAATGTACTCACTTGCGTCAAAGAAATGCGTATTCAGGCCGAAAACGTATCCAGAGTACATTCCATCTATGTAGTTGATGATGAAAACCGATTGAAAGGACGATTATCACTTAAAGATTTATTGACAACTTCGACCAAAACGCAAATTGGAGATATTTATATTCGGAAACTTAATTTCGTTAATGTGGATACTGAAGATGTTGAGGTAGCGCGTATCATGCAAAAATATGATTTGGAGGCTATTCCGGTCGTTGACGAATTAGGCCGATTGGTAGGAAGAATTACGATTGATGACATCTTAGATGTAATTAAAGAAGAAGCCGATAAGGATTACCAATTGGCTGCGGGTATTACGCAGGACGTTGAATCAAATGACAGCGTTTTAGAACTCACAAAAGCACGTTTGCCATGGCTCTTAATCGGGATGGTGATAGAGATTGTCGCTTCTTTTGTTTTAAAGGGAAATGAATCGACTTTTCAAACCTATTCAACCCTCATTATCTTTGTGCCTTTACTTTCTGCAACCGCAGGAAATATAGGTGTTCAGGCGTCCGCAATTGTAGTTCAGGGTCTGGCAAACGGAACTTTAAAGGAATTCAGCAGAGGATATTTTACCAAAGAGATTACCGTTTCGATGATTTCAGGAAGTATTATTTCATTGCTTTTACTCGGATATCATTCTATCATGTATCAGCAATATTTAGTAGGTTTGGCAATTTCTATCTCAATGATGGTAGTAATTTTGTTTGCTGCGACCTTAGGAACTTTAGTGCCGCTTTTTTTACACAAAAAGAAAATAGACCCCGCTATTGCAACAGGACCTTTTATTACCACCACAAATGACGTTTTTGGAATTATGCTGTATTTTACAGTAGCCAAATTGATTTTGGGATTCTAAAATGTTGAATTATACAAAAAAATGCTATTAACCAATTACAATATAAATTAACAACCAGAATGAAAGTACATATCATAGGAGCAGGAAACCTTGGTGTTTCTATTGCTTTGGGAATTGCGAAATTCTCACAAAGTCACAAAGTCACAGTAACGAGAAGAAACACTGCCAGTATTCAATATTTGACCGAATTAGGAATTACAGTTTCTTCAGATAACAAACATAGTATCCAGGAAGCTGATGTTATAATCTTAACTATAAAGCCATATCAGGTTGATACTGTTTTAGCTGAAATTTTGCCGGCTATTCAAGGTAAAACAATAGCTTCGGCCGTAAGCGGATTATCTCTTGAAACGCTACAGGCAAAAACAAATAATCAATATCCTGTAATTAGAATCATGCCGAATATTGCAGCACAATTTGGAGAATCGGCGACTTGTATTTCTTTCCCTGAAAAGGACAGGGAAAAAGCATTGCCAATTGTTGATTTGTTTCAGGATTTAGGAACTGCTCCGGTTATTGACGAAAAATTAATGGATGCAGCAACTGTTCTGGGCGCTTGCGGAACGGCTTATGCCTTACGGTATGTTCGTGCATCTATGCAGGCCGGAATCGAAATTGGTTTTGATTCTCAGACAGCTCTTGCAATAGCTGCACAAACCGTAAAAGGGGCAGCTAAAATGCTGTTGGAAGAAAAAGTGCATCCGGAGCAATTAATTGACCGCGTTACTACACCTCAAGGCTGTACGATTGTCGGTCTGAACGAAATGGAACATAATGGTTTCAGTTCGTCATTAATCAAAGGAATCAAAACTTCTCTTAAACAAATTAAAGGTTAGTTTTAAAAGAATTCCAATATAAAAAATTCCAAATTCTAAGTCAGTAAAGCTTGGAGTTTGGAATTTGTTTTTATGCAGGCATTTATTATCCAACATTTATAAATAGAGAATAAACTGTATTTTTGTTTCATCTAATTCAAAAAATAATGAGCGTAAAAATTCTACATATCGACAGCAATCACCCAATTCTTTGGCAGCAATTAGAAGAGGCAGGTTTTGAAAATCATGCCGATTTCAAATCTTCAAAAGAAGAAATTGAAGCCAAAATCCAGGATTATAACGGAATCGTAATTCGAAGCCGTTTCAAAATTGATAAACAATTTATTGACAAGGCCACCAATTTACAGTTTATTGCCAGAGTAGGAGCGGGGTTAGAGAGTATTGACTGCGACTATGCTTTAGAAAGAGATATTAATTTAATTGCTGCACCCGAAGGTAATTGCAACGCTGTTGCAGAACACACATTAGGAATGATTTTGTCTCTTTTTAATAAACTGAATCAGGCTGATAGTGAAATACGCTCCGGAGCATGGAATAGGGAAAGCAATCGTGGTCATGAACTCGATGGGAAAACTGTAGGGATTATCGGTTATGGTAATATGGGGAAGGCTTTTGCCAAAAAGTTACGGGGTTTTGATGTCGAAGTTTTATGTTATGACATTTTGGAAAATAGAGGGGATGAAAATGCAAGACAAGTTTCATTACAGGAGCTACGGCAAAAGACAGATGTTTTAAGCCTTCATATACCCTGGACACCTGAAACAGACAAAATGATTGATACTGATTTTATAAACGCATTTGCAAAGCCATTGTGGATTATTAATACATCGCGTGGCAAAAATATAGTTACGGCAGATTTAGTTGAAGCTATGAAGTCAGAAAAAGTGTTAGGAGCAGGTTTGGATGTTCTGGAATATGAAAAGCTATCTTTTGAAACACTTTTTCAGGAAAAAAATACACCCGAAGCTTTTCAGTATCTTCTGGATGGTAAAAAAGTGATTCTTACTCCTCATATTGCAGGCTGGACATTTGAAAGTCACGAACGTTTGGCTCAGGTGATTGTAGACAAAATTAAGATTTTATATACAAAATAATTAGCGATTTAAATTTAGGTTATAATAACAAGTTTTTTCTGTAAATTAATTTTTATAATTAGTTTTTGAAGTTATTTTTTTTTAATATTGTTGTTAAATTTAACAAAATTTTAAAAGTAGGAGTAACCGAAAATCCAAAAGAGTAGGAATTAACTAATTAAAGATTATAATTATGATTGAATGGTACAAAAAAGTTGTTTTCGAAAATTATGCAAATTTCAAAGGGAGGGCCCGAAGAAGCGAATATTGGTACTTTGTACTTGCTAATGCATTAATTTCTATCGTCTTAATTTTTCTTGGAGGAATAATTGGTGGAATTTTTGGTGATGGTGTAACTGGACTTATTATAGGTTATAGTTTGTTTGGTTTGTATACACTAGCCACAATAATACCTTATTTAGCTGTTATTGTTAGAAGATTGCATGATGTCAATAAAAGCGGATGGTTCTATTTTATTTCTTTAATCCCTGCAGTTGGTTCAATCTGGTTGTTAGTTTTGTTTTGTACTGAAGGTGATCGGGGTACCAATCAATATGGGCCAGATCCTAAAAATGATATTGAAGAAATTAATGAAATTGGAAACGTTGAATTACAATAATTATAAAAATGGAGACTACAAGACCAACTGAACACTGGAATAACCCTCCAGTTCGTAGAGAAGAAAACAAAAAAATTGTAGCAGGAATTTTTGCAATTTTATTAGGATACTTGGGAATTCACAAATTTTATTTAGGATATACCAAAGAAGGAGTTATCCAGATTTTATTGACCTTTGTTTGTGGAATTGGCGCTTTAATAGGAATAATCGAAGGAATCATCTATTTAACAAAAACGGACGAGGACTTCTATCAAACATACCAAGTGGGTAGAAAACCCTGGTTCTAAACATAAAAATCCCAATTGCTACAGCGATTGGGATTTTTTCTTTACAGTACTTTTTTTTAATTGATATCTTCTTTCTCCGATAATTTGCGTTCCAGTTCTATCTGAAATTCTTCAATAACCGGCTTCATAGTGCTTTCTGGTATATCTGCTATCCTTATGTACATTAAGCCATCTATCGCATTATTAAACAAAGGATCTACGTTGAAAGCGACAACACGGGCATTTTGCTTGATGTACTTTTTAATCAAAACAGGTAAACGTAAATTTCCTGGCTCTAATTCATCAATGATTTTGTCAAATTTGTTTAAATCTGATTCTGCTTCATCAAAAATAAAATCTTTGTCGGCATCTTTCAGTTTTACTTTATAGGCCTTTTTCGGATGAATGTATTGTGCAATATAAGGATCGTAATAATTTGATTTCATGAATTCGATCATCAACGATTTCGAGAAATCAGAGAACTGATTACTAATACTCACGCCGCCTAATAAATATTTATGTTCAGGATAGCGCAAAGTAGTATGAATAATCCCTTTCCATAACAGGAATAATGGCATTGGTTTTTGCTGATACTCCTTGATGATAAAAGCGCGTCCCATTTCGATCGATTTGTGCATCATATCATGTAGTTCTGGTTCAAACCTGAAAAGATCATTAAGGTAAAAACCTTCAAGACCGTATTTCGGATAAATTTCAGAACCTAATCCCATGCGGTAAGCACCGGCAATTTTTTTGGTTTCATCGTCCCATAAAAACATATGGTGATAATATTGATCAAATTTATCTAAATCAATAGATTCATTCGTTCCTTCGCCTACTTCACGGAAAGTGATTTCACGCAAACGTCCAATTTCATGTAAAATATTCGGAACAGCTTTTGCTCTCGCAAAAAAAACTTCATAGTTTTTACTTTGCAGTAAGCGGGAATTACTGTTTCTTAAAGCGTCAACCTCAGCAATCATATTGGATTCATTAGCTGGCGTAACAATTTTTTTTGGGGTTTTAGTGAGTTTTAAGTTGGCTGGATCTAATAATTTAACATCCTTTTCAAAAGGATTTGCCAGCATATAAGTCTTCTTTCTTAAAAACTCTGAATATTCTTCAAAAGATTCTATTTCGTTCTGTTCATTTACCGAAATTGGTTTTCCAATACGGACCTTAATAACACGGTCTTTTTGCGTAAGCAATTCAGATGGTAATTTAGCAGTACGCAAAGTATCATCAATTTTTGACAGCCAATAGAATAATTTACTGTTTTTAGCATGAAAATAAATCGGAACAACCGGAACTTTAGCTTTTCTGATCAGCTTCAGTGCCCCTTCTTCCCAAGGTCTGTCAACTACCAGTTTTCCATCTCTGTAGGTCGAAACTTCGCCGGCAGGAAAAATGCCTAAAGGTTTGCCATCACTTAGATGACGTAGAGTTTCTTTAATTCCTACAACGCTCGATTTTGCATCCTTATGGTTTTCAAAAGGATTAACAGGCATGATGTATTTTTTAAGCGGAACAATTCTGTGTAATAAAAAGTTGGCAATAATCTTGAAATTTGGCTCTCTTTCGAGCATTAATTTCAATAATAAAATACCATCAATTCCTCCAAGCGGATGATTCGAAATAGTAATGTAAGCACCGTCTTTAGGCAAACGTTTTAAATCTTCTTCGGGAATTTCAAACTTAATTTGTAACTCGTCCAATACTCCGTTCAAGAATGGAACGTCTTCCAGATGTTTGTTATTATCGTAAATTTTATTAAGGGTTGATATCTTGAGAACCTTCATAAGGATCCAGCCTGAAAAAGTACCAAGAACTCCGTACTTCTCAACATTTATCGCCTTTGCAACTTCTTTCGCGGTAACTAAACCCATCTACTATTTTTAATTTATTAGAACAGCGAACAAAGATAACAAAAAACTCTACTTTTAGTGTTTGTTATGTAAACTTTCCTCATTTTTATTACTTTTGAAATCTAAAAAAAACGCATGAAAATTATTTCTTATAATGTAAACGGAATACGCGCTGCTATTGCAAAAGGATTTATTAATTGGCTCCAGCAGGCTAATCCTGATGTTGTTTGTCTTCAGGAAATTAAGGCAACCGAGGAACAAATTCCGACAGCCGATATTGCGGCCGCGGGTTATCCTTATCAATATTACTATCCGGCAACCAAAAAAGGATATAGCGGAGTAGCTATTTTATCTAAAGTTAAACCCAATAACGTGGTTTACGGAACCGGAATTCATCATATGGACTTTGAAGGGCGTAATCTGCGGGCCGATTTTGACGATTGTTCTGTAATGAGTTTGTATCTCCCTTCAGGGACTAATATCGAAAGATTAGATCATAAATTTATGTTTATGGATGATTTTCAAACCTATGTAAACGAGTTAAGGCTTACTATTCCCAATATTATTATTTGTGGTGATTACAATATTTGCCATGAAGCAATCGATATTCATGACCCGGTTCGTAACAAAACTGTATCGGGATTTTTACCAGCAGAACGTGCGTGGCTGGACGGTTTTATGAAAACTGGTTTTATTGACAGCTTCAGACATTTTAATAAAGATCCCCATCATTATACCTGGTGGAGTTACCGGGCAGGAGCAAGAGGCAATAATAAAGGCTGGCGTATTGATTATAACCTCGTTAGCGAACCGTTACAGCACAGATTAAAACGTGCTGTTATTCTCCCAGATGCTATTCATTCAGATCATTGCCCGGTTTTAGTCGAAATCGAGTAAAACTGGTATTGTTATTGTTGAGAGAATAGCTGTTTAAAGTGAGTTTTGGAATGTGCAATTTATTTTTTGAAGCTATTCCTGCTGTCCTTCCAAATCTTTTGTGCCGAACCCCGGCACAAAAGGATTTTCCCTCCCATCAGGGCTAGGAATCTCCGTTAAACAAGAAATTAAGAATTATTAATACCCTTTAAATAAAAAAGTAAATGATTAAAAAAGCCTCACTCGGATTGTTAATTTTAGCACTTTCAACATCATGTGTATCCAAAAAGATTTACAATGATCTGGAATCAAAATATTCAGACCTGAAAAAAGAAAACCGTTCTGTTGCAGATGAAAATGCAGATTTAAAAAGAACAAAAAACCAACTGGAATTAGATCGCGATAAATTAACCAAAGATTTAAACAGTGCAAAAGATGATCTTGCCAAACAAAAAGCTGATTTGGCCGCTGAACAAAAGAAATATAAGGTATTGCAGGACTCCTATAATGCATTAGAGAGAAACAGCAATGATGCTTTAGAAAAAAACATGGATAAAAACCGTGAATTGTTAGCGGAATTAGAAGCAAAATCAAAAAAACTAGCCGAAGAACAAGCACGTTTAGATAAAACGGCAAATCGATTGAGCGAGCTTGAAGCTATGATTGCTGCTAAAGAAGCAGCTATGAGAACGCTAAAAGAAACGTTATCAAAAGCATTAAATGGTTTTGAAGGAAAAGGACTTACAGTAGAACAAAAAAATGGAAAAGTATATGTTTCTATGGAAAACAAATTACTTTTCAATTCAGGAAGCTGGGCTGTTGGTTCAGAAGGTAGAAAAGCGGTTGTAGAACTTGGAAAAGTATTAGGTGACAATCCAGATCTTTCTGTTTTAATTGAAGGCCATACCGATGATGATCCGTATGCAGGTTCCGGTCCAATTGCAAATAACTGGGATTTATCAACAAAAAGAGCAACGGCAATAGTAGCTATTTTAAGTGAAAATGGTAAAATCAACAAGCAAAAGTTAACAGCAGCAGGCCGTGGAGAATTTTCACCTTTGGCAAGTAATGCAACTCCTGAAGGAAAAGCTAAAAACCGTAGAATCGAAATCATCCTGACCCCAAGGTTAGATGAAATCGCTGATATGCTTAATAGTATTAATTAAGTTTAATAGGTACAAAGGTTCAAAGGCTCAGAGTTTAAAACTTTGAGCCTTTTTATTGAAATCTAATTTCCGATTATAAACTGGATTTTTACATGAATCGTTCCTATGGAACTCTTAAATTTTCATTTTCAAATTTCCAACGGATTGAAATCCATTGCTACAAAACAAATCGTTCCTCTGGAACTGTGATATTGATTAACTACCTAAAGATATTTTGATATAAATCAGCTTTTAGTAAAATAGCAGTAGGTGGTATTACATTATAGTAACGGACTTTAATTCGTTGATGTAAATAAGTTGATACAAAACAATCATTGCTCAGGAAACTGTTATATTGATTAATTAAAAGATATTCTGTTATAAATGAACTTTGAATAAAAAGCCTTAGGCTTGCAACATATTATAGCGACGGATTTTATCCGTTGAACAACAGAATTAGAAAAAATGAGTTTCTTAGGAACGGTTCATTTTATGCTTTTTGAATAAGAATACTTACGGCATTACCACCAAAACCAACAGCATTAATCAGAACTTTGTTAATGGATTTTTTTTGAACTTGTACTTTCACAAAAGGAACATTGACAAATGTATCATGTTGTATCATCAAAAGAGCCAGTTCTAAACTCAACATTCCCGAAGCACCAAAAGTGTGACCAATTTTCCATTTATTGGTGGTGAGCAAAGGTAAATCGTTTCCAAATACTTTTTCAATGGCACGCAATTCGGTTAAATCACCTTTTATCGTTCCTGGTGCATGCATCACAATTACATCAACATCTTCTAAACTTGTATCTTTTAAAGCCATTTTCATGGATTTCTGAAAACAGTCCGCTTCTGCAGAAATGGAAATGTTATGCTCAAGAATTTCAGTTGCATAACCCACGCCTGTTACATAGGCAATGGCGTTTTCTTTTTCTCCTGTTTCTAAACAACAAACACTGGCGCCTTCACCCAAAATCATCGTATTTTGTGTTTTTTCAAAATCAAAAGAAAGGTTGGGCCATGCTTCATCGGTTTGATTGATACGGGAATATATTTTTAAAGCCCGCATTTGAGCAATCGTAAAATCAGTTAAAGGAGCTTCACTTCCGCCAACCAAAAATTTATCTGCCATTCCTGATTTTAGCCATGCAACGCCATTCAATAAAGCATGAAGTGCTGTAGAACAAGTAATAGAATGTGAAATTTCAGGACCTGTACTTTGCAAATCGTGCGCAATCCAGGACGAAATATTTCCTAGAGTAGTGGTTGGCGATGCTAAAGTCTGGGCTTTTCCGGTATCAATATATTCTTTGTAATGCTTTTCGAACAAATCGGTTGCCCCACGTGATGATCCAATATTGATTCCGAAAATGTCTTCTGGATTCCAGCCGGCTTCTTTAACGGCTTGTCGGGAAGCGGCCAGAGCAAATAAAACCGAATTGTCTAAAAATCTATATTTAGGATCAGATTCGCTAATTTCAGCTATAATTTGCTTCGATTCTGAGTCAAGAGCCGCAACAGAAGTTTGCTGCTGGTCTAAGTATTGGGACGTAAAACAATGTTGGTTGTTAAGATACTTTTTCCAAACTTCATTAGTATTATTCCCTAAAGGTGAAATTGAAGAAAAAGCCGTTATTGATATTTTTGTATTCAATGTATTGTTTGTTTGATTGCAAAGTTCGCAAAAGTTTTTGGTTTTCAGCAGAGACCTAACAGGTTTTTAAAACCTGTTAGGCCTGACTAAAGACACATATATAATTCAAAATTAAACTATTTCTATTGCTTCTTCGATTGTAGAATATACTTTTTGAAGCTGTTCGTCTGTCATGATATAGGGTGGTAAAATGTACACAATATTGCCAACTGGACGCAAAACAACCCCATTTTCAATAAAGAAATTATAAAGTTTGTTTCGCATTGACCCGTAATAGCTCTCCTCAGAATCTGATTTGATTTCAATAGCAAAAATAACACCCAATGTTCTGGTGGTAATTACTTTAGGATGATTCTCAATTTTTTGCTGAAATTCCAAATGGCTTTTATTTATTCTTGTAATATTAGCCTGCATTTCACCAGTCTGCAATAAATGGATACTTGCCAAGGCAGCTGCACAGCCAGTTGGATTTGCCGTAAATGTATGTCCGTGAAATAAGGCTTTATTTATATCATCATCATAAAAAGCATCAAAAATATCCTGTGTAAAAGTCGTAATCGCCATCGGAATTGTACCTCCGGTCAAGGCTTTAGACAAACAAATCATGTCTGGTTCTTCTGAAACATAATCCATTGCAAAGTTTTTTCCGGTTTTGCCAAAGCCTGTCATTACTTCATCGGCAATCGTCAAAACCTTATTTTCTTTGCAAATCTGAATCAGTTTCGCCAGTGCTTCGGGTTCATACATGACCATTCCGGCTGCTCCCTGAACCAAAGGCTCAAATATAAATGCGGCACAGTTTTGAGTCTGAATTGCATTTCTCAAAGCTTCAAAACTTTCTTGCTCTTTGCCTTTTACCGGAACAGGGATTCGAACAACATCAATAAACATTCCTTGAAAAGCCTGGGTGTAAAACGAAATTCCACTCGCCGCCATTGCTGCAAAAGTATCGCCATGAAAAGCATTTTCAAAAGCGATTATTGTCGTACGTTTTTCATTTTTATTGAAGAAATATTGTAAAGCTACTTTTATCGCGACTTCTACAGCAGTAGAACCATTGTCTGAAAAGAAAATTTTCTGCTGATTCTTTGGAAGAATCTCCATCAATTTTTCCGCCACTTTTATGGCAGGTTCATGTGTAAAACCACCAAATAGAACATGTTCTAAAGTGGTCAATTGTTTGTAAATCGCATCTGCAATGAATTTATTGCTATGCCCAAACGGATTTACCCACCAGGAGGCAATTGCATCGATATATTCTTTATTGTTTTCATCCCAAAGCAATGCACCTTCTCCTCTTGAAATGGCTATTGGTGTTTGTGAAGTTTTGTGCTGAGTATAAGGATGCCAGAGGTATTGGCTGTCTCTTTCTGTTAAAGTCATCTGAGATATATTGTAGATTTCTGATTTTAGATTTTAGATTCTTGTAATGACAGAAGATTGTGCCTAAATAAATCAGCGTATTCGCGAATAACATTTTGGTCAAAATAAGGTTCTTCGTCAATTCTTCCGATACATTTTATTTCGGTTTTATTCAAAATCAGGCTTTCAGTCGATTTGTTTTCGCTTCCGCTAAAGATAATTCCAGAAACTTGAAAACCTCGATTTTGAATAGCTTCAATAGTTAATAGCGTATGATTAATACTTCCAAGATAATGTCTTGAAACGACAATTACTTTATAATCCGGTTGAATCAAGTCAATAATAGTATCTTTTTCGTTTAGCGGAACAAAGATTCCTCCGGCTCCTTCAATAACCAAATGATTATCAGTTTTTGGCTCCTGAATTTGTTTTAGATCTATTGTAATTCCATCAATTTCAGCTGCCAAATGCGGACTTGCAGGTGTATTTAAGGCATAATTGTTAGAAAAAAATTGGGATTTGGGATTTGAAATTCGGGATTTTACTTTATGGGTATCAGAATTGTTCAAATCTCCAGCCTGAATAGGTTTCCAGTAATCAGCTTCTAAAGCTTCAACAATGATAGACGAAGCGATTGTCTTGCCTACATCGGTAGAAATTCCTGTTATAAATAGTTTCATAGAATGGTGTTTCGCAGAGATTCGTAAAGCAAACAGGAAGCAACACAAAGAATAAATGGTTTTGTGAATCTCTGCGTTTATTTTGAGAGTCTCAGTGTAATTTCCATGCAAAAATACCAATAAAAACAACAAACCCATCATTTACGATGGGTTGTGTTTGTTATTCTTCTTTTAATTGGTCGATTACTTTTCGAATTTCTTTGGCATATTTACCATAAAATTTATGAACCCACCATTCTAAAGTAATTCCCATAAAAAGCATACAGAAAACGACAATTGACAACATCCCGAACAATTGATAATTTGTAAATTCTTCGGCAAAAAAACCTGGAGTTTTAGTAAATTCAAAGTAAAAGAAGCCTATTAGATACAACATTAAAAAAGGAGTAAGTGCAAATCCAAAGGTTTTGTACAATTCCATGTTCAGCCTAATGTCAAAATAAGTTTCATACAAACTGTCTTTTGTTTTTAAGGCAATTGTATTTAATCTTTTATAGAAAAGATAAAACTTAACAAAATAATAAAAACAAACTGCTGTAAAAAGGCTATAAAGCAGGTAAAATAAAATCATGCCCTTTGGAGGAAAATTGTAGATTAATGGAATGAATGCGATAAGGACAATCGAAATGACCTGGTATATAAATTCGTTTATTATGTTTCTTTTTATTTTATCCAAAGGCGTATTGGCCGATTGTATTTTTTCTAAATTATCTGGAAGAACGACATTGTCTGTCTTTTCGTTATTCCATGCGTTTTGTATATCGTTAAAATCCATATCCCTGATTTTTAATTATTTCTTTTAATTTTTCTTTTGCCCTGTTTAATTTTACTCTGGCATTTCCTTCAGAAATTCCTAGATTCTCGCCAATTTCTTTATGCGAAAAACCTTCCAGTTGATAGAAAATAATAGCCTTGTCAATTTTTTCCAGTTTCTGAACCGCTTTATAAAAATGATCAATCTGATTTTCTTTTATATGTGAGTCGCCCTCATCATCTTTAATGTTCTCTGAAGCAATTTCATATCTATCGACTTTTCGTTTTTCCTTTTTTAAGAAAACTATCGCTGTATTTACAGCCACACGGTACATCCAGGTCGAGAACTGACTTTCATTTCGAAAAGTTTCATACGATTTCCAAAGCTGACAGACAATCTCCTGAAAAAGATCCTGCTGGTCATCATAATTGTCCATGTACATTTTTGAAACCTTGTACAGTATCCCCTTATGAGTTTCTATCCGATTTAAGAATTCTTGTTCTTTCTGTTTCAAAATGTACTAATTCATTACTGGTTTAACAGAGTATCCTGCTTTTCTTAACAAATTAATTACTCCAAAATCTCCGGCTAAATGAGCTGATCCCATAGCAAAGAATGTGCTTTCGGTTTTCATTAATTCAGGCATTATTTTTAACCATTTTACATTTCTGTTGTCCAATATGCTTTTTTGCGTTTTTTCAGATGTATATCTTTTATCAGTAATAATTTCGAATATTGCATTAATATCTTCTTGTTTGTATTTTGATACCAGTTTGACAGTTTCTTCTTTGCTGGATTCTTCTAGCATGGCAATCATTTCTGTATCAGTATATCCATTTCCAAAGGCTTCAAATTGGTCTTTTACAGTTTCCAGTCCTTTAATAGGAAGATTTTTTTGTTTGGCAGCTTCAATGAAATTCATTTCATAAAATTTTAAATCATTACAGCCAAAAGATTTCATTGAAATTAAACTCATAACCGTGAATAAATTAAAACTATCGACTTGCTGAATGGTCATTCCTGTCTTTTTTTGCAGAATATTATCTAATTTTAATAAATTCTCAGCACTAAGTGTCTTGCTAAGCGGTTCTTTTCCCATTGCCATTTGCTGCATATCTGTCATTTGTTTAGGATCAGATAAGTCAACTTCCAGCACTAATTTATTTGAAGAATCGAATGCTTTTTTTGCTTTTTCAGAGAGAAAATAATCTGCTGCGCAAATCATATGAATGGTTCCGTACAAATAAGAAGGTTTTGATAATCCGTTTCCGGTAACTTCCCATAAAAGTGAGTTTTCCAGTTTTGGAGATTTTGTTTGCGCATGAATTGACAAACTAAAGACAATTAAGATTGAAGTGATTGCTGATTTGAATAAATTTTTCATTTGATTGTTGTGATTAAGTTGATGATTAAAACTCGATTATTTTTGATTACGACTCGTAAGTAATCGAATAGTCAAAACGTTACAAAAAAATTTAAATTTTTTTTGAAAAGTGAGTGAATTCAGCTATTTCACAAAGATTCACAAAGCAAAAACACAAAGGTTCACAAAAAATCTTTGTGTTACTCTGTGTTACTTTGTGAATTTCTGTGGAATAATTTAAGCTAAAAGACAAAATCTCTCAGAAGCCCTAAAACCTGATTAATTTCTTCTTCAGAATTGTAACTGTGAATACAAAAACGCAAACGTTCCTGACCTTCCGGAACGGTTGGCGAAAGAATAGGTTTTACATCAAAACCTTTATCCTGAAGTTGTTGGGCAATTCGTTTTACATTTTCATTTCCGGGCACAATAGCGGACTGAATTGCAGATTTGCTTCTAACAAACATTGGTTTCAATCCCAATAAATTTTTCTGCTGATTAAAGAACACAATGTTTTCACGCAGTTTTTCAATGTTTTCCTTTTCATTTTCCAAATGTTGATAAGCCACCAAAATTGTAGCCACGGAATGTGGAGACAATCCTGTTGTATAAATAAAACTTCGGGCGAAATTTACCAGATATTCTTTAAGTTCCAAATTCCCTAAAACCACAGCTCCATGGCATCCCAAACCTTTTCCGAAAGTCATGATTCGGGCAAAAATTCTATTATGTAAGTTCAGGTATTGTGTTAGACCTTCTCCTTTTTCTCCAAAAACACCCAGAGTATGTGCTTCATCAACAATCAGATAGCAATTGTGTTTTTCTGAAAGTTCAACTAATTCTTCCAGATTTGGACTGTCACCGTCCATCGAGAAAACGGTTTCCGTTATGATGTAAATATTGGTTTGGGGGAATTTCTGAATCAGATGTTCTAAATCTTCAAAATCATTATGACTGAATTTATATGATTTAGCATTAGACATTACAATTCCGTCACGAATAGAAGCATGGCATAGCTCATCATACAAAATAACATCATTTCGCTGCGGCAGAGCGCTAAAAAAGCCTACGTTGGCATCGTAACCTGAATTAAAAATTAAAGCCGATTCTGCTTCGTGAAATTCTGCGATAAAAGTTTCTGCAATTTGATATAGGAAGTGGTTGCCGGAAATTAATCGGGAACCTGTTGCTCCATTCTGTATAATGTCGTTTTCGATTAAGTAATGATGCGCCATCTTGAAAATAGCTTCGGATCTTGAAAATCCAATATAATCGTTTGAAGAAAAATCGACAAAATTATTAAAACTTGGCAATTGTCTCAACGCATTATTTTGCTTTCTGTTTTCAAGCTTTTGAATAAGATTTTCAGGTAATTTCATAAAAACAAAGTTATGAATTTCAGATTAAATTCTTAGAAGTTCTGATTTTTAGCCCAGATGGAAGCGGCATCCTTTGCTAGCCTTCTTTAGGCGGGCAAAGATATAGCGGACAGCTGGATTAGCTCCTAAAAACAAAAAAGCCAAACATTGCTGTCTGGCTTTTATTTATTTTTAAATTGTTTTAGTCAACTAAAACAATTACTTTATTGTCTTTCATTTCGATAGTACCTGACGTAATCTCTAATGTATAGGTTTGGTCATTTACTTTCGTGAATTTATCCGCTACATCTTTAGAAAAATTGAAACTTGACGCTGCAATTTTAATAGTTCCTTTTTCTAAAATAGAAACAATAGGAGCGTGATTGTTCAATATTTGAAAGCTTCCATCAATTCCGGGCAATGTAACCGAAGTTACTTCTCCTGAAAATAATTTTGCTTCTGGTGATACTATTTCTAAAATCATCTTTTTTTGGGTTAGAAGTTATTTGTTAAAGGTTAGAAGTTGCGAACAAAACGTTTAACTTCTAACCTCTAACCTTTAACTTATATATTATGCTTCAGCTAACATTTTTTCTCCAGCTTCGATAGCGTCCTGAATAGAACCTTTCAAGTTGAAAGCTGACTCAGGAAGGTGATCTAACTCACCATCAATAATCATGTTGAATCCTTTGATAGTATCTTTGATGTCCACTAAGACTCCAGGTATACCTGTAAATTGTTCCGCTACGTGGAAAGGCTGAGATAAGAAACGTTGAACACGACGTGCTCTTGATACTGATAATTTATCTTCCTCTGATAATTCTTCCATACCCAAAATCGCAATAATATCCTGCAATTGTTTGTATTTTTGAAGAATCTCTTTTACTCTTTGTGCACAGTCGTAGTGCTCATTTCCTAAAATTTGAGGAGTCAAAATTCTTGAAGTAGAATCTAACGGGTCAACCGCTGGATAAATACCTAACTCAGCAATTTTACGAGACAATACAGTTGTAGCATCTAAGTGAGCAAACGTTGTTGCCGGTGCCGGGTCAGTTAAGTCATCCGCAGGAACGTAAACCGCTTGTACAGATGTAATAGATCCTTTGTTTGTAGATGTAATACGCTCTTGCATAGCTCCCATCTCTGTTGCCAAAGTTGGTTGGTATCCTACTGCAGAAGGCATACGACCTAAAAGTGCTGATACCTCAGAACCTGCTTGAGTAAAACGGAAGATGTTATCAACGAAAAACAATACGTCTTTACCCTGGTCTGTTCCGGCTCCATCACGGAAATACTCAGCGATAGATAATCCTGAAAGTGCCACACGTGCACGAGCTCCAGGAGGCTCATTCATTTGTCCGAAAACGAAAGTAGCTTTAGACTCTCTCATTCCTGGCATATCTACTTTAGATAAATCCCATCCTCCATTTTCCATAGAGTGCATGAAATCATCACCATATTTAATAATTCCTGACTCTAGCATCTCACGAAGCAAGTCATTTCCTTCACGTGTTCTTTCACCTACTCCAGCGAATACTGAAAGTCCACCGTGACCTTTTGCGATATTGTTAATCAACTCCTGAATCAATACTGTTTTACCAACACCGGCACCACCAAACAATCCAATTTTACCCCCTTTTGCATAAGGCTCAATCAAATCGATCACTTTAATACCTGTGAATAAAACTTCAGATGAAGTTGATAGGTCTTCGAATTTTGGTGCTTGTCTGTGAATAGGTAAACCGTTTTCGCCAGTTTTAGGCAATTCACCTAAACCATCAATGGCGTCTCCAACAACATTAAATAATCTTCCGTATACATCCGGACCGATTGGCATTTGGATTGGATTACCAGTTCCAACTACTTCATATCCTCTTGACAAACCGTCTGTAGAGTCCATAGAGATTGTACGAACTGTGTTTTCTCCAATATGAGATTGTACTTCTAGAACTAACAATGTTCCGTCTTTTTTAGTGATTTCTAGTGAATCATAAATTTTTGGAAGTTCAACATCCTTACCGTTGAAAACTACGTCAACTACTGGTCCAATGATTTGAGCAACTTTTCCTATTACTTTTGACATTACTTATGTGTTTATTAAATAGCTATTTAGGTTTATCGAAAATACCTCTTTTTTCAGAGCGCAAAGATAAATTTTTAAAATATAAAATCAATATTTTTTTTATAAAAAATACTTAGTTTTTTGTTATACTGTTAGAACACGGTAATAAAATATCTAATAATATAAAATTTGGCATTCATAAAAAAAACCACTGCGTTGTAAAAAACGAGTGGCTTTTTCTACTAAAAAAATTGGCTTTGCTATAATGATGCCGGATATTGAATTGGATAAGTGCCCAAATCGACATGGCGTAATGTAGAGCCGTATTTTGCATTAATTGCATCTATAAATATATTGGCAATGAGTGCGTAACCTCTTGGGCTTGGATGTACACCATCAAGCGAAAAAGCACCTCCTGTTGCATAAGCAGAAGTTATGGTAAAATTTCCAAAACGAATTCCTCCGCTAGATAGCTTGGTCATTACACCTTTAGTATCTACAAAAGCCAATCCTTTTGCATCTGCAGCAGTAGTAATTATTGTATTGTAAGCATCTGTCGCTACTCTAATTTCTTCAATTTCAGTAGGAATAAGAATGTGCTTGTCCTGTAATGGGAATGATATTCCAAATGCATTTAACGGATAGGAAGGTGCAATTCCAACACCAGAATTTTCAGAAGTTGGTGCTGCACCGATAGCAGCTCTTGTCGTTAACAATACTAAATCTGTAGTTTTAGCCTGTCTTGCCTGACCAAACACTGCGCCATAAAAAGCTGCAGTCTGGGCTCCTAGTGTGGGAGTAAATATTGAGGCTAACTGAGTCGCCAGATTAGGCAACGTTTCGTCTTTTATTAATATTGGGCTCGTAGAAGTTTCAGACAACAGATTAATTCTGTCTCCCGCACCAAGAGCTGTTAAAGCTTGTTTAAGCGGTCCATATAATTGAGTATTAAGTAATTTGATAGTTGCCAAACCAACTGTTTCATTGTCTTTTCCAATTGATTTTGCAGTAAGGGGGTTATAAGGGACGGTTGTAAAATGAGGCAACGTTGTAATGTATGGTAAATTTGCAACTACACCTTTTGTACCATTAACAGTCAGTGTATTAACCAGTGTATTATAAGCAAAATCAAATGTTGCTGTTGGAGTTATATCATCTCCTAAAACAGGATCCTGAGAAGTTGGTACGCCTCCATTTGTTGCATAACCCAAAACATCATTTCCACCTATAAATAAAGAAAAGAATGTAGGTGACTGAGCCATAGCGTCAGCCAAAATACTTGTAGTAGGTGAAGAAGAAAAACGTGCAAAATAAGGATTTGCTGTAGCCGGAGTCGCAAAAACACCAGCAAGATTACCATATCCCGGAGCTATTAAATGAAAACTTTTAGCTCCCGGAATCCCCATATTGCTAAAAGATCCTGATAAACGTGCAGTTATAGCTGTTCCGGATACTCCCGGAACATTTACAGGACTTCTTGTAACTGGATCGAAAACAAATCTGGTTGGGAATTTAGCAACCTGAACTCCGCCAGAAGAAAACCCCCCAATATTATCCAGCATAAAAGGAGTTGTAAAATCTCCTCCACCAGCTGCTGAAAATTGTTGAGATAATATATTTGTATATGAATTGCTCTGTCCTTTTGCGAACAATGCCCCATCGCTATATCCTGCAGCAAAAGAATCACCAAGTGCTACATATTTTGTAAAAACCGCAGAACCGGGAGTTATAGGAACTTCTTCCTGAGCATTGTCATTATCATCATTATTACAAGCTGCCATAAAGGTCAAGGAAACCAATAATAGCCATTTTATATTTTTTTTCATGTTATCGACTTTTAAGTTATTAGCTCTTTCTTATTCATTATATTATAAAAAAGAAAGAAAATATTTGATCAAATGATTGTTTTTTTTGGGGTTAAGGATTAATGATCCAGGAAGCAAACCACATCTGACCAATCATACCGGCACCAACTACCTGAAGATAATCTTTTCCAAAAAGATTTGTTGCTCCAACTTTAATAACAGATTTCAACTTTGGAACACCATAATTAACCTGAGCATCAAGAACTGTGTTTTCCGGAATCATTCCGTCTCCAAAAGAAGATTGCCACAAATATTCTGTGTTCCATCTTACATTCACATTAAAGCCTAAGTTTTTAGTCACTTTAGCATTCCCAAAAGATCCTTTTATCCTATGTTTAGGGGTGTTAAATCCGGCAACAAAGCTTGGATCTTCTGATTGGTCAAAATTAAATTGGGCATAATTATAGTTAACACCTAATTCAAAATCTTTATATACTTTTTTAGACAATCCAATTCCAAGACCGAAGGATGTTATCTGAGCAGTAGTATTGGTGTAAACCTGATATACCCTTCTGTCGCCAAAAGCCAAAGCAGCATAACCTAACTGAACACTGGCCTCTGCAGGATTAGTGCCAACTGTACCATAATAGGGAGTAATGACTCTCGAAGTATTCATAAAATCATTATAGATATTGTAATATGCATTGATATCAATCGACAGGTCATTTTGAACAACGGTACGATATCCTGCTTCAAAAGCCTGAACTTGTTCCGGCTTTACTAATCCAGGATTTGCAACTTTAAGATCTCCGGTATTTCCAGATGCTGCAAATTCCTGAACAGAAGTTAATGTATATGAGTTTTCATAAGCACTGCGACCTGATAAATTAACAGTTGGGCCTATTCCTGCATTAGGAATAGCCTGACCTGCAGCACTCACAGGCTGTGTTTCCTGAAAACGATCCAGGTTGTCTGCTGCAGAACCAATTAAAGCAAATGGTCCTAGATCTAGGCCAATATATTGATCCTGAGTAGTTGGATTACGGAAACCTGTTTGATAAGATATTCTGAAATTATGTCTTTTTGATTCACCTGCTGAATATACAAACGAAATTCTAGGTGAGAAATTCCCGTCAAAATTCTGGCTTTTATCATAACGTACAGATCCTGTAAATTTCAATCTGTCGTCCATCCATTTTTTTTGCAATTGCGCATAAGCGCCATATTCTTTGTATTCGATTGGGCCATCATAATCTGTAAATATTGTTCCTTCTGAGTTCATGATGTATTTTCTCCATGAACCACCAAGCTGAATTTCGGCAAATTCGATGATATCTTTGAAATTATAATTTATATCTGAATGATATAGTTTTGATTGATCAATAAATTTTGCCCCCTGTGTTAAGTCAGGATTAGAAGTAACAGTTGCAAGTGCATTAGTAAATTGTGCAGATCCCGGCTCAAATCTTGATAATCTTGGAGCGTCTGGATTAAGAGGATCTGTATTTGGTACTAATGGTAAATTCGGCGAAACATTATAATCTGCAAAAGTTCTGGCATAATTAGCAGCATCATTTGCATTAAGACCAAGTACTGCAGAAGACAATTGAAAGGCTGTCCCGTAATCTGTAAACCAGTTTTTGTCAGATTTAGCCAATCTGTTCACATTCCATCCTGCAAATCTCATATCATAAGAATCTCCCGCATCTTCGCTTGTAAAATAAACCCTTCCAAAAAAGTTTTTCCCTTTTATTTCAAACTTACCCTGCTGCATTAGGAAATCTTTTAAGGCATATCTGTTAGCTCCCTGATAAATGGTGCTTCCTGTACCAATCTTGTATTGCAATATGATTTCAGTGTCATCTGCCCAAGGTTTTATATGAGCACTAAAGTCTGCCTTCATGCTTTTAACTTTATTATCAGTTAAGTCCTGTTCGCGATATCCCGTTCTGCTTACCTGCCCCACATTCGGAATAAAGGTTGTAACCTCGTCGCCATATATATTCAAACCATCGTAATTTTGATTCATTGCGTGTCCAACAGAACCCTTAGTCATACTTCTGGTATCTGCTGCGATCCATTCAGAAGCTTCCATATAAGTGAAATTTGCTTTCAATGCAAAATGCTTTGTAAATGCTTTAGCAGCTCTAATACCAAAGTCGTTATAGCCATTTGTTCCGGCAGCATCCTGACTTGTTTGTCCGTATTTATAATAAACACTAATTCCTTCATTAGTAAAAGGGCTTTTACTAGTCATAAACATAATACCATTAAAGGCATTAGCTCCATATAATGCTGAAGATGCTCCGGGCAAAAGCTCAACACTTGCCACATCAATATCCGAAATACCAATTAAGTTACCTAGTACAAAGTTTAAGGCCGGTGACGAATTATCCATTCCGTCAACTAACTGCATAAAACGAGTATTTGCCACTGTAGCAAAACCACGTGTATTTATTGATTTAAAAGAAATACTACTGGTATTAAAATTAACCTCTT